>JAQGOT010000534.1 GCA_028293465.1 Pedosphaera sp.
TCGCCTTCCGCTTGCGGAGGAGCAATCAAGATCGTCTCGATATACGCATCGTTCTTCGGGTTGTCCTGCATGTCCGAATCGGACTCCTTGATCCAGGCCACGCGCTGCTGTTTGATGCCTCTGAAAAGCTGATCGCCCAGGCCGCGGCCCTTAATGCTGACGGTGAAGCCGCCGAAATCCAGATCGAGGTAACCGGTCTCTGGATGATGCGAAAACCAGATCAGGTCCCCATAGGCGAAACAGGTCTTTTCACCATCGCGGAGATGGAACTCTAAAAACTCCTCGTTGAGCCCCTCCACGCCCAATACCGAGAAGCACTTCGCTTCCTCCACTTCCGGCTGTTCCGGAGCCGCCTGCCGGCGCTCCTCCAGAATCCTTTCAATCGAGTTCTGTGCCATATCTTACCTTCCTTTTCTTACAGTTGGTGGCGGAGCTTTGGTTTGAGCTTTCGCCTGTTTTTTTCCTTGCTCAGATTTTTTGACGTTGCGCTGCTTTACCCGGTGCTGCCCCGCCTGCTCAGGATTCGTTTTCCGCGGCCGATTTGCTCGAGCCGCCTTGAAGCCTTCGATTTTGCCTTTCACCCGTCCTGCCACTTTGCGGAAGTGCTCTCCCGCCGCTTTCAAGCCGGCAGTCGCCCGCTTTACCCGGGTTTGGGTTCCGGCCGGCGCTGCCTGGCGCGTCACCTTGGCCGCCGCGATCTTTCCCTTGGTGGAAGTCGTGAGCTCCGTCGGCCGCAGGAAGCTCCTCCCCCGGGCTGCCTGATTGCCTTGCCTCTTCCCGACCTGGCCACCCGTGCCTTTTGAGCGACTCTTGCCATCAGCCCCCGCCAAGCCTCGCCGCATCTGCACATACTGCCTGAAATCCGAATTCTCCGGCTTCTTGATCCCTTCCTGGCGGCGATCCCGGAGCAATTTCTGAACGTGGCTCTTCGACGCACCTTCCGCATGGCGACTGCGGATCAAATCCCGCCAGCGATGATTGTCGTCGCTCACGGCAGCAGAGATCTCCTGTTTGCTGAAACCAGCCAATTCCACCGCCGCGCGGCGTGTCGACGTATTTCCCACCGCCGCCTGCAAACCTTGGCGATCGTCGGTGTAGATACGAACCGTCTCTTTTCCACGGCTGACGCTTACGTAAAAACCCTCCTTGCTGGAAGCAAGAAACGAAGCGGCGCTCTGCGCGACCAGCACGTCCTTGACGCTCTTGCTCTGACTGCTGTGGCTCGTCTGGCAATAGCCATAGGCCAGATGCCCGTGCTTCGGACTCAACACCGCACCCGTGTTCAGGACGATTTTGCCGTCGCGGCTGAACTTTTCGACGGTGAAAACGTTGCCGTTGTTGATCCGTCGTCCGTCGTCACTCTTGCCGTTGCGGGTGATTCGCACGCGATCACCCCGCGCCAGCCGAATCTCCCGTTCTTCAAAAACCTGAAACCGCGCCGCCTCTTTCAGCGGCAGCGAAACCTCACGCCCACTTTCATCGGCAAGCTTCACCCCGCCCGCTTCATCGCGGCCGGTGACGCGCAGGATCGATCCCCGAAGGATGCTGGGTGCGTTCTGATGGAACTGAACCACCAGCCCCTCGCGATAGTTTTCACCTCGGCGGCGATCCGCCTCCTCCCAATTCAAGTTATGGTACTGAAGGAAGCTTTTCTCCGTTCCGAGCAGCCCAGCCTCGCGCTTGGCATCGCGAATCGCCTCCGTCACACACTGCGCTTCAGCATGCGTCGGAGAAACGACCAGCGGCACCGATCCGCTCCGACTCAAATCTAAAAAATCGGTGGCGAGTGTGCGATAACGGGTTGCAGCGTCCGCAATGTCAAAAACCGCTCCGATTTCTTCGAGTCGGCGAAAGCCTGTGCGAACATCGCCCTTGCTCAAGGAAGCGACGGCGTTGCGATATTCCTCCCGCAACTGACGCCTGATTTCCGTCACCTCAACGATCCTCAAGCCGGCGAATTTCTGCATCAGCCGGAACGAATCCCCACGAGGCACCGGCGCATGCTGCGCCGTATCTCCCGTGAGGATTACCCGCGTTCCATGGCCGGCGATCTTCATGATTTGCCACATGTCCCGCACCCCCAGCAGCCCGGCCTCATCGATCCAGATGACGTTCCGGCGCGTTCTCTCCTGCAGCTTCGGGTTCGCCAGCAGATGCGCCACCGTCTCTGCGTCGCCAAACCCCGCTTCGCGCAACGTCTCCCGCGACGCCGCAGCCGAGGGCGCAAAAGCGAAGACCTTGAAGCCTTTCGCCTCGATTTGCGCCACCGCTTCTTTCATCAGCGTCGTCTTCCCAACTCCCGCCCCTCCCCGGATCGCCATCACCTGATCCTTGCTTTCGAGCAGATGCCGCACAGCGGCTTTCTGCTCTGCCGACAGGAAGTCATTGGAAAACTTGACCTCCTTGCCGCCAAGCGGCGCGTGCATCGAACGCCCTGTCCTCACGAAGTTGATCAGCGCCACCTCTTCGGCCAGCACGTCAACCGACGTGCACAAGGCATCTCCGGAGACGGTACGTTCGACCATATCCCGGCGGCGGAATTCGCGCCAGGCCTCCTCGGGCGAGACGTGCCCGACGCCGAAACGAAGCGCTTCAGCAACCAGCCGCTTGGTTTCAACCACCGAATGTTTTGCGAACACTTTGGCGCACGCTTCGTCCAGCGCGTTGCGCGGGGTGACGACCGCCCGGGGCCGGCCCGGCTGGCGCTCGACACCGACTTTTGAAATGAGCTCCTTCTCCTCGGAAGTGAGCCGCGATCGCCATTCCTTCACCAGGTCGGAATAGGCCAGCCCGTGCCGCTTGCCTTCCCGACTGGCCGCGCCCAAAGCGTCTTTCGCCTTGGCGCTGGTAATGCCCTTTTCCGCGGCCAGCCGCTCGATTTCGGCGGTCCGCCTCGAGAATTTTTCGATGATCGATCGAGAGATTCCCTTCACCTCCCAGCCTTGCCGGGTGCGTTCACTTTCGTAGCCGATTCCCGCCAACTTCTCCGTCAGCCGTGAATGGAAAGCCGCTTCGCTGTAGGGAGCATCTTTCTTGATGTCGCGAAAGTTCGCGGCTTTCCACCTTCCCTCCTCCGCATCGTGGGTCGCGTTGAAAGCGAAGCAATGGACATGAAGGTGCGGATCGGGAATTCCTCCAACCGGCCGGGAGGTGAAATGCAGGAATTCTGCCCAGGCGAGGTTCCCGGTGACCCGGTTCTCCTGATGGCCCCCTTTTCGTACCCGCGTTGTCGTCTGCGCTTCGATCTCCGTCATTGTCTCCGCGACCGCCGCGCGGAACGCGGTCAAAATTTCCTTATCGCCCGTCAGCGCATAGAGAACCGACAGACTTTTGGGCGCGTGAAAGTTCAGATCGTATCCGACAACCCGATCCACATTCTGCCGGGCCGTCAGCCGTTTGCCGCTTTCCGGGTGACGATTCTCCACCATCGCGGCAAATTTTTCCGCAGTGACACCCCCGGAAAGGCCGAGCTCCAGGGCAGCCTTGCCGTACCATTTACCGGCAATTTCCTGTCCTTCAGAATAGTAGTCCTCCCGCTTGAGCCCCTCGGTGTAGTACCGCCCAGCCGCGGCGGCTGACTTGTGTGCAACAACCCGCAACATCCCTGTCCGTTCTACTTGCGGTTGAGCGAAGTTTCTACCACGGAAACGCCATCCGCGAATTTTCCTGCCGAGCGTACCCGAAAAGCTACACCGCAAACCTGGGGGCAGGGAATTCGGACATCTGTCAAACCTCTCCGTTTCCAGTCGTCGCTACGCCTCACGGACCTTGACGATGGCACGCTAAAGTCCCCGCCGTGTCCCGCAATTAGAAAATCGGCTCCCCCTTGCAGGTCGCCCCCAATTTTCCAAGTTGCGTGAACGCTCCGCCACGGCTTTCCGGGACTTTTTTGCTCAGCCATCAGGCCGCGATAAGCGCAGCTCGAAAAACAAAACAAGGAGACTTCATCATGACTGATTCCAAAAACCAAACTTCCACTTCCAAGGTTCCAAGCCATATCGCGTATCATGTTCGCGAGCGCAACGGCGGCGAGAGCTTTTGGACCCGCATCGGTAGCGCTTGGGTTCATGCCGACGGCAAAGGCTTCAACATCCAAATTGAAACCGTCCCGCTCGATGGGCGGATCAGCCTCCGCCTCCCGTCTGACGCCACGAAGTAAATCAAAGGGCGGGCCAGCCGGCCCGCCCCACAAACCAAGGAGTTTTATGAAATCCACTTCCCCGATCAATCCACTCTACGCGGCCCGCCATTTCCGCCCCTCCACCTCACCTGCGACACAGAAGCCGCCTTCGCGCTACGCGCGCCTGCCACTGCCTCCCCGCAATGCGAGCCTGGTCCCTCGCCTGACGAGCCTCTACCACTTCACCAATCCGGGCGAATATGGCGACCGGCGCTACCCAGGTAATTGTGGTGGTAATCTAATTCGAGACCTACTCCTCTACTTCCGACCGAGGAATGTGTTCGATCCGATGACCGGAAGCGGCACCTGCCGCGACGTTTGCCGCGAGCTCTCCATTCCCTGCCTTTCCCGCGATATCCGGGAAGGGTTTAACGCCGCCGACCCTGACGGCTTGATGGGTCTAAATCCCGATTCCGGATTCGATCTCATCTGGGCTCATCCCCCGTACTGGCGTCAAAAGCTCTACACTTCCGATCCCGCTGACCTCTCACGCGCCCCAACGGTGGAAGCTTTCGTGGCTGGGTATGGCGCTTTCATCCGCACCTGCGCCGACCTTCTTTCCTCACGCGGGAAGCTCGTCATCCTGATGGGTGATTACAGCGATCGGCAAGCCGGGTTCGTCCCCCTCACCTACTACACGAAGCATTTGGCCCTTGAAGCAGGCCTTCTCCAATCCTGTACCGATATCATCCGCTTTAGCCACGGCGCTTCCAGCAGCCGATAATCGTATCGCAGCAGTTTCATTCCGGGGCTCCATGATGTGTGCATGGTTTTCCAGCGAGCTTAGGGGAAATTCCTTCCCGTCAGGCGCCGCTCCGGCCTCCGCGTCTTCCGACTTGCGGTTGGCTTTGCAGGCGTCAGGGGCGGAACTTCGCAAGTCTATTGTTTATTGAAATCGATTCTGGTACAATCCTCCCATGAACGTGACTGTGGAAGTTCCTGACGCGATTGCTCACCATCTCG
>JAQGOT010000036.1 GCA_028293465.1 Pedosphaera sp.
AGGCGATCATGGTGACCGTTTACGAGGACCCGGACCGGATTTTCCGCGCGTTGCGGGCGGGGGCCTCGGGTTATTTGCTCAAGCGCTCCACGCCCGAGGAGGTGCTGAACGCCATGCGCGAGGTGCAACACGGTGGCGGCGCCATGAGCGGCGAGATCGCCCGCAAAGTCATCGGGTATTTCCGGGAACAGACCACGGCCACGGCTGAAGTGGACCAGCTCACGACCCGTGAGCGTGAGGTGCTTGAACTCGTGGTTCATGGCTTGTCCAACAAGGAAATCGCGGAGCGACTCTCCGTGACGGTCGCCGCCGTACGCTGGCATCTGAAGCATATTTACCACAAGCTCCACGTCCATTCGCGGACCGAGGCCGCCTTGAAATTTCGGCCGGCGAAATGACCGGTTGGGCGGGGTCGAATGATTGAAAGCCTGAAATCCGGCGGCGGACGCTGGCCGCAGAACTCACGGATTGCTCGTTCAGACCTTGGCCTTTTCAATCTGTAACATTCACGTTGCAAGCGACTTACATCCATAATGTGCTCGCTGGCAGGGCTTGCCGCGGTCGCGAGGGGAGCGGAGGAATACTACCCACTTTGGGAGCTAGGCGATCCAGCAATTTCGGCTACCTTATCGCCACAGCCATATTGACCAACAAAGCCCTAAACCAACTTACATATGAGAATGAGTGCGAACCTTCACAATTTCTGGCCCGGCCAGGTACCAAACGGAAAACCAATGAATAGAGATGCTTCAAATCGCGCGGGCGTCAGTTGGCTGGCGGGGGTGGTTAAATCCACGGCGATGCTTTTGTTTGCCTGCGTTGCGCTGGCCGGAGCCCAAACGGCCTCGGCGCAAACCAGCCGAGTCTTTGCTGATCCCGCCCAGACGTGGGCTGGTTACATGAACGTTTTCGCGCTGCCGGCCGACGGCGGAGGCTATCAGTTTGGCGGCTCCTGGGGGGCGGTCGATCTTCGCGCCGCGTTCTCCGCCGATCTGCTGACCCTGCGTCCGTGCACCAACGTCTCCAATCCGGCGGACGGGTATTGGGTCAAACCGGACGGCAGCGGGAACAAACAAATGGAAGCGAGTTGGTATGTGGATACCGCTTCCCTCGTGCACAGCAACATCACTTTCTCGGGCAACGCGGTCGATTACACCTTGTCCTCGAACTACACCTGCCGCGCCTTCATCAAAGTGTTTCCTTCCGACTACAGCAGTGTGCTCCAGCAGGTTTATGCGCCGATCACCGCCGGCAACAGTTTTTTCACCGTCAATCTCAGCGCCACGAACGTCGGGGCGGCCCACGTGCAGTATGGCTTCATCACGCTCGGAAAAAATGCGCCTTGGACGAACTCGCCCGATTCCGACGGGTACGTTACCATCCGGACCAATGCCGTGGATGCCAAGAATGCGCTGGTCAACTCCGGCTTTGAGAACGGTTTGGTCGGTTGGACGACCTATGGAAACGGCGGGAATATCGAACTTACCGGCAACACCTACTACAACGGCGGCACTGCGGTTGGCGCGTCCAATGTCCTGGTTTACGAGGGTGTCAACGTGCAGAAGGTGTTTCCCACTTTCACTGGCGGTGCGAACTACAGCGGCATTTATCAGGATATTCCCACCGGTGCGGGTTCGACCTGGGCGGCGACCGCAAAGTGTCTGACCCACCATCAGGATCAAATTGGCGTGTGGGCTCCGGACGGCACCAATCAATGCTGGGTGGAGGTTACTTTCCGGGATGCCGCCGATACCGTGCTCGCCACCTACAAATCGCCGATCATCGACAGCCTTTCAGTGACTGACAGTTGGATTGACATGCGGGTGACCAACGACATCTCCGGCGGGATCATCCTCACTTCGCCGGCGGGAACGACCAAGGTGCGCTTGCAGGAAGTCTATTATCAGCCGTACGGCTACGCGGGCGGCAGCGTCTATGCGGACAGCATGGTTCTGGACAACCTTTCGGTTTCCGATCCCAATATCACCACGCTGCCGGTCAGCCAGACGAAGCTGGTCGGTCAGACCGCCACCTTCACCGTGGTGGCCAGCGGGGCGACAACGCTGAGTTATCAGTGGAAGACGAACGGCGTTCCGCTGGTTAATGGCGGCGGCGTCTCCGGCGTCTCGAGCCCCACGTTGACGATTGCCAATGTGCAAAAGTCCCAGGCTGGAATTTACTCGGTGGATGTCACGGACACCGCGGGCACGCTCACCGCGAGCGCGACCTTGACGGTGAAGACCCCCGCGGAGGCTGCCAACGCCCTGGAAAATCCAAGCTTTGAAACCGGCAGTTACAGTCCTTGGGCCACCTTCAACGGTGGCGGCCTGAAGGCGAGCGGCGATTTCTGGGCCGGCATCACCGTGAGCAATTACAACGACGGACTGTTCGGGAGCGTGGTGGAAAATGGCGGCGAATATGACGGGGCCTACCAGGACGTCCCCGCGTCGCCCGGCCAGATTTTCACGGCTGACGGCTGGTTCTTCGAGCCCTCGACCTATCCCCTGACGGAAGGCAATCAAGTCTGGCTGGAAGTCCAGTTCCGCAATGGCGGGACACCGCTCGCGCTCTACAAGACGGCCATCATCGGCACGAACGATCCTGCGCGTCCGTTGGACACGTGGTACAACCTGCAGGCTACGAACGGCTACGCGGGCGACTTCAACACGCCAATCCCCAATGCCCGTTATCTCGTGGCCCCGGCCAACACGACCGTCGTGCGCTACCAGGTCACCATGCATGTGGTGGGCGGCTCCGGCGGAATTCTTTACGACTCGATGAGTCTCCTGAAGAAAATCCCGGCCACCCTGACCGCCGCGCGCAGCGGGGGAAATCTCAACATCTCCTGGCTCTCGCAAGGCGCCACCGATTATCAGGTGGTTTACAAGGATAACCTGACGGATGCCGTCTGGACACCGATTGGCAGCGTGCTCACCGGTGATGGTGGCGTGAAATCGGTTTCCTTCGCGGCCGGTTCCGGCAAGCGATTCTACAGCGTGCAGACCAAGTAGAAGCTGCTGGACTGCGTTCCGGAGGCCGACGTGGGTCGGCCTCCGGTCTCATAACGAAAGGATGAAACAATGAAACTGAGCACCGCCACCACGTCACAAAGTTCGAATCACCGCGAGACTGTCGGACGCGGTCTGGCGAAGGCTGGCGGCAAGTTTGGTTTTACCCTCATCGAACTGCTGGTCGTCATTGCGATCATCGCCATTCTCGCCTCGCTGCTGCTGCCGGCGCTCAGCAAGTCCAAAGCCAAGGCGCAGGGCATCAGTTGCATGAACAATCTCAAGCAACTGCAATTAGGCTGGTTGCTCTACTCGGGGGATAACGCCGAGCAGATTGCCCGCACGGCTGGCATGGATCAGTTGGTGACCTTCGCCAACGATCCCGCCGGACAACCCGGAGGCGCG
>JAQGOT010000572.1 GCA_028293465.1 Pedosphaera sp.
TGAGATGGCCGAACGTGCCAGAATGTTTTCTGACCAACTGGGTGTCACGATTCAACCGGGGATTGAAGTCTTTGTCGCCCGGGCGCGGCGCGACCTGCCGGATGAATACGAGTGGATGTATGTACGCAAGGATGGCTCCCGTTTTCCGGTCCTGCTGTCGGTGACGGCTTTGCGTGATCCGCAAGGAAGCATCATCGGTTTCCTGGGCATCGCCAATGACATCACGGAGCGCAGGCGTGCCGAAGCAGAAATCCACCAATTGAACAATGACCTGGAGAAGCGCGTGGTGGAACGCACCGCCGAGCTGGCCTCGGCCAATCGGGAGTTGGAGACGTTCAGCTATTCGGTATCCCATGACCTGCGGTCACCGCTGCGCGTCCTCAGCGGTTTTGGCAAGCTGTTGCAGGAGGACTATTCCGCCCAGCTCAACTTCGAAGCCCGGGAGTACCTCGACCGTATTTGCAGGTCCGCTGAACGCATGGACCAGCTCATCCTGGGCCTGCTCAATCTCTCGCACATCACCCGGATCCGCATCCGCCACGAACCGGTCAATTTGAGCGACATGGCGCGCACCATCGCCGGAGAATTGCAAAAAGCCGAGCCCCAGCGGGTGGCCGAGTTCGTCATCGCCCCCGAGCTCAGCGCGGAGGGAGACCGTGAACTTCTGCGATCAGTGTTGCAAAATCTGCTGGGGAATGCCTGGAAGTACACCGGCAAACATCCGCAAGCGAGGATTGAATTCGGCGCCGACAGAACCGGCGGGGAAACAAGATTTTACGTGCGCGATGATGGCGCCGGCTTTGAGCCGGCCGATGCCGGGAAACTTTTCAGCGCTTTCCAACGCCTGCACAGGGAGGACGAATTTCCCGGTGCAGGCATCGGCCTGGCCACCGTGCAAAGGATTATCGAGCGGCATGGCGGGCGCATTTGGGCCAAGGGAGCCGTGGAGAAGGGAGCAACGTTCTATTTCACGATCCCCGCGCCGACGCGCGAGCTCGAACCTGTCGGCACCGCCGAACAGAGCCGGGCTGGGTGACCAGGGTTACGAAGCGATTGGAATCTCGACCGTCCAGTTGTCGGGGGACGACTTGGCGATCCAAAACGATTCGGCGACGCCCACCAGCGGGGGGTTGGCAGCCCACCTTTGAGCATCGTAGGGATAGAGGACGTACTTCTGCTGGTCGCGATCAAACAGGTGGACGACGTCACCATCGGAAATCGGAAAGCCCAGATCCGCATGGACGCTGCCCCCGCGCGGAAACGGGGAGCTGCGGACCGAAAATCCGGCGGGGACCGGAATGGAGACCTGGCCCTGAATGACATCGCCCACGAAGCTGAGATTTTTGTAGTCCGAGGTGGGATTGAACAAAATGGCGCCTTCGCCCGGGCCGAGCGTTTCGGAGGGCCGGCTCCATTTCCCGCCCACGAAGGCGTTTTCCGTGAGTTGGAAAAAGCGGGCGTCAAACTTGTTGAGCCTGGTCCCATTGGGCAGTTCCTTGAACAGCTCGCACACCGCGTTGGAAGCGGCATTGAATGGATTGGCGATCATCGAAAAACCGGGCGGCAGCAGGGTGGTGGCGTAGCCGATGATGTTGGTCGAGGTGACGGACCCAACCGTCACCCGGTAAAAACGGTGGCTGAACTTGGAGGCCTCGGAATCCACGTATTCGATGGTTTCATCCGGGGAGGTGTCCTCCACAATCACCCGCCAACTCCGCAGATCGCTCGAGGCGTGAATTTCAAAGGCAGTCCCCCTTGGGATGCGGGCTTTGAATTGGAATGCGCCATAGGGGAAGCGGACCGCCGGTCCCAATACGGGCGGGGCGATCTTCTCCGCCTGGCGGCGCGGAGAGGCCGCCCGGCCAATCCTCTGAAAATATGCGGTAATGCTCATCAAATGCCTTCTGGCTAAACTCCGGCGAGGCGAACTTGAAGGCCGCCAGCGCCCTAGTGAAATCGACATTAGACCCATGAAGACGCAATGCAAGGAGATGGTGTGGTTTTACTGAAAAGGACTACAAAATGTAGGACTCAGGAGGACAGGCGGGGCTGCTGAAGGCCGCTTGAGCGGCGGAGTTGCGACTCGCCAGCGACCTGACCTTGCGACGGGCTGGAAGCCGCACCAAGGACTAACCAGTCTTAACTTCCGCCGCGACGCAGACAAATCCCTTTTGGCGTGACCCGCCAACGCCGTCAAGATATTCCGGCCTTCCCAACGGGGCGCCGGCTAAAATGCTAATGAGCGACCTCTTTACGAGAAACTCTCATTTAAAAGCAAAGACTTCCCGGCCAAAGCGCCAGAACCAGATAGGTGACTGAACGGACCGCCGCAAGCGAGACGGCGCCGGAATCAACGAGCCGAAATGACGGGTTCGAGTAGGACCGTAAAAAACCGAACTCCCGGCGAGACGAGACAACCTGAAGACAAACAAAATTTGGGAACGGAAACTTTTTTACCGGTTGAAACCCGCCCTAATGGGTGACCCCTTTATAGTGCTCGGAAGTGTAACCCATCACTCCGGTTCATACCGGCTTCCACACATTTGAGCGGCGCTTTATTGAGGGTCATACAATAAGCCCGGAGCACCTTGACTAGGTCACGCAGTTGATTTTGGCCGTTGGGTTTCACCAGGAATGAGTTGGCTCCGAGGCGATACGCCGCGTCAACGTCGCTT
>JAQGOT010000580.1 GCA_028293465.1 Pedosphaera sp.
ACTTGATGTATGTAACTGCCGGATTGAAGTAGGATTCTAAATGAAAGCCAGACTCACCCCTGTTGTACTCGCCGCTCTGTTGTTGTCCTCCGTCACGCATCTTGTTGCCGCGCCAATTTTATCAGAGTCGTTTGAAGCGTATAAAAAAACCGGCCTGACCGCCTTGGATGCAAACGTGCCGGCGGGCTCTGGCGGCGTGAACTCCGGCCCGAACGGCGGCCCGGGCAACGGTTGGTGGGGACCGAACGCGCCGAACCTGCGGGTCGTCGGCGCAGAATTGGGCGTCACTCCGCATAGCGGCACGAACATGGTTCGGGGCCTCGCCGCGTTCAACGCACCGGACGGCGACAAGGATTTCTTTAACATCGCTTACCGGCTCAACGCTTCTAACGTTTACTCTGGGAACATTCTTCTTGACTGGTGGTTTTACGACGCGGTCGGCTCAGGCCCGAACGCCGATCAATTTCAAGATTATTTGTCATTGGCCAATTTTTCCAATATCCCGACCAATACGGATTACAACAGTGCTGACAGCCCTGGCACGCCGCAGCAAAGTTTCTCGTTGGGTGGTGCCGTTGTGCAGGACGGCACTTTTGATGTTACAAAGTACCAGGCCGAAGTCTGGGGCTCAACCAACGGCTCCTACAATTTCGACGGCGGCTGGTTCAACACCGCCACCCCTCGCAGCATCGGCTGGCATCGTGCGCGCATCACCGCCTCGCCGGTTGCGGTCAGCGGAAAAATTTCCGTGGCTTTTTACATCGATGATATGGCCAATGCCACGCTCACCAATTCAGCCAGCACAACCAACGGTTTTAATTGCATTTTGCTCACCGCCGCCAACGCGAATGTAAGTACTTACTATGATGACATCGGTTTGTATGATCACCTCCCCGCACCCCCCATTCTCCAAATCGCCTCGGCTGGTACCAATGTGGTCGTCACTTACCCGGATCTCTGGATTCTGCAATCCTCCACCAATCTGGCCGGCTCCAATTTCGTTGATGTTACCAATGCCGTCAGCCCCTTCACTAATAACATCGCCGAGGGCCAGTGTTTCTTCCGCTTGCGCAACTAATAACGGGCTATAACCGAACTCCCACCGGCGAACCAAAGCCCTGAACTCGGGGCTGCTTGTTCCGCTGATACCGGGCCGCTCCTCGATTTCCCCGATTTGCCTCGGCGGCTTTTCGAGATTATTATCTCCGGGAATATGGCCTGCTCAACGGCGGCGCTTGTCGGTGAGGAAACCCCAACCGAATTCCCGCTTGCGCTCTCCCGCCCTGCTCGCTATTGATTTCCCGCTACTATATGAATTATAAGATTTCGCACCGCGCTGCGTCGCTCTCTTCGTCGCTCACCCTGGCCATTGATTCCAAGGCCAAGCAGTTGAAGGCCGAAGGGCAGGACGTCGTTGGCTTCGGTGTGGGCGAGCCCGATTTCGACACGCCGCAACATATCAAAGATGCCTGTATCAAGGCGTTGTCGGAAGGGTTCACCAAATACACCCCCGCCAGCGGTATTCCAGAATTGCGGCAGGCCATCGCCGACAAGTTCAAGCGTGACAATGGGCTCAGTTACAAGCCCTCCCAGATCATTGTATCCTGCGGTGGAAAACATTCCTGTTACAACGTGATCATCGCCACCTGCGAAGAGGGCGACGAAGTCATCATACCCGCCCCGTACTGGCTGAGTTACCCCGAGATGGTCAAGCTGGCCGGTGCCAAGCCCGTAATCGTGCAGACGACCGACAAAACCGAGTTCAAGGTGACCCCCGGGCAACTGCGCGCCGCCATCACACCGCGCACCCGCTTATTCGTGCTGAACTCTCCCAGCAATCCCACCGGCTCCCTTTACTCCCGCGAGGAGATCAAAGCGCTCGGCGATATCTGCGTGGAAAAGGGCGTGCTCATCATGAGCGATGAGATTTATGAAAAGCTGGTTTACGATGGCGCGGAGCATGTGAGCGTGGCGGGTTTCTCCCAGGCTCATTACGATCATACCATCGTCGTGCACGGATTTGCCAAAGCCTATTCCATGACCGGCTGGCGTCTCGGTTACCTCGCTGCCCCGGAGCCCATCGCCAAGGCTATCGACGCCATCCAGAGCCATACCACGAGTAATCCCACTTCCTTTGCCCAAAAGGGCGCGGTGGCGGCACTCAACGGGCCGCAGGATCATCTGAAAAATTGGCTGGCGGAATACGCCAAACGTCGCGCCTTCGCCTATCAGCGGCTGAATGCCATTCCGGGCATCAGTTGCGTCAATGCCAAGGGCGCGTTTTACCTCTTCCCGAACATTTCCAAACTCGGGCTCAATTCAACCGATTTCTGCGCCCGGCTGCTGGAACAGGAAAAGGTCGCGGCGGTACCGGGCATCGCCTTTGGCGCGGATGATTACTTCCGCCTGAGCTACGCCACCAGCATGGCCAATCTTGAAAAGGGCCTGGACCGGATTGAGAAATTCGCCAAAAGTTTAGCCCGGTAAAGAGCCTTGGCCGTTTGAGGAACTGAGCCCGACTGCATCCGACGAAAGCAGCTCATGGGCGAGGCACAAAGCCCATTTCATCCAAAATTTCCTGCCCGCGGCTGGATTGGACAAATCGGACGAAATCCCGCGCCGCCGCTGATTCTTTCGCTTTATTCGTATAGAGGCGGAGGCTGCGCGAGCAGGGATACTGACCTTCATTCACGGAGAGCACGCTCGGCGACACTCCCCGGATCGATACCGGTTTCACACCCGTCTTGCTCGCCAAATCAATGCTCGAATAACCAATTCCATTGGGGTCCTGAGCCACTGCTTGCACAATCGCGGTGTAATTGGTGAAGGTTTTCGCACCAGTGCCGTAAGGCTTATCCTCCATGGCCAGTTCTCGAAAACCGAGATAGGTACCTGAAATTGGGTCACGGATATACGCATGGACCGGAGCGTCAACGCCTCCCACTTCCTTCCAATCCTGGACCACGCCGGCAAAAAGGTCTCTCACTTGGTCTCGCGTGAGATTCGTGATCCCGCTGGCCGCGTTGACAATCACCGCGACGCTATAGGAGCCCACCATGTGAACGTTCAGATCAATCCCCCGCGCATGGGCCGTTTTTAATTCATCACCACTCGCCACCCGGGAGGCCGCCGCGATGTCGCACTGGCCCGCCACCATCGCCGCAAATCCCGAAGCCGTTCCTTTGGATTCAAGCTCGAAGGTGACTGCGGGATGCTCTTTCTTGTACTCTGCGATGAGCCCCGGCACCAACTCTTCTCCCAGTGTGTTGGACCCTTTGATGATTATTTTACCCTCCGTCACCTTTTCGGGCGCTTGGTTGCACGCCGGACAACACGCGAGCACAACGCCCAGCAAAAATAAACTGAAGCTCCGGACCAACCGCATCCTGTTCGTGCCGGAAATGTTGTTGCAAAGAGTGGTTTTCATGGAAAGTGCTTTTTATCGACAAGGTAACGTTGCTGGAAGCAAATCTTCATTTGCGGACGCGGAGATATCAAGCAAAAAAGCTCGCCATCATTGATCCGTCGAACCACGGAAAAACTCCGGGTCAGGGATCGGTTTGAAGCCTTGCCTCCGGCAGAGTGTGCCTTAAGACAATTCCACCAACTTGCCGGTACTGTCGCCTACGTGATCAGCGGGCACGCCCATGCGATCAAGCATTGAAAGGTAAAGGTTATTCAACGGCGTTTCCCGGTCGAACCGGACATGCCGGCCGGTTTGGATGGTCCCGCCGCCCTTCCCTGCCAAAAGGATGGGCAGGTTGCCATGGGCATGGCTGTTGCCATCCGAGATCCCGCTGCCGTAAACAACCATGCAATTATCCAGCAGGGTGCCGTCCCCTTCCCGCACTGATTTCAACTTCTGCAGGAAATGCGCGAATTGCGTCATGTGAAACTGGTTGATCAGGGCCAATTTTCTTATCTTTTCGCGGTCGTTCTGGTGGTGCGAGAGCGTGTGATGCCCTTCGGGAGCACCAATGTCGGGGTAAGCCCGCTCGCTCCCGTCATGGGCGAGGACGAACGTGGAGATTCTGGTGCTGTCGGTCTGGAACGCCA
>JAQGOT010000611.1 GCA_028293465.1 Pedosphaera sp.
TTATGATCTTCCACCGTGAAATCCGGATGCTTGGCGAGATGGACGCGCAAATAAAGATCACCTGCCGTGCCGCCCCGCGCTCCGGCTTCCCCCCGCCCGGGCACGCGCAACCGCTGCCCCTCCGTCACGCCCGCCGGAATTTTTACCTGGGAGGTTTCGGTCTTGGTTACCTGGCCGCTGCCGTTGCAGACCGGGCAGATCCGGCCGTTCTTTTCTCCGGTGCCGCCACAATTCTCACACGGCACCGTCCGCCGCAAGGAAACGGAACGCACCGAACCGCGCACCGCTTCTTCGAGCGTGACCATGATGTCCCCCTCCACGTCGCGCCCGCGCTCGGCCAAATCCTCCTCGCTGAACCCGCCCTGGCCGCCAAAGGGCGAACCGCCCCGCCGCCTTGAACCAAACAACTGCTCAAAGAAATCACTGAACCCGGTGGTGCCGCCAAATTCAAACTCCGCTTCCGTGCTCCGCCCTGGACCACGCGTGAACGGCGCCCCCTGCTGCCAGCTCGGTGGCGGACGAAAATCAGCGCCTTGCTTCCAGTTCGGCCCCAGTTCGTCATACTTCTTGCGCTTGGCCGGATCACTCAGGACCTCGTAGGCCTCATTGATCTCCTTGAACTTTTCCTCCGCCCCCTTTTTGGTCTTGGCCACGTCCGGATGGTACTGGCGGGCCAGCTTGCGAAAGGCCTTTTTGATCTCCTCTTCACTCGCCTTCCGTGGCACGCCCAGCACTTCGTAATAATCTTTAAATTGAACCGCCATAAACGATGAGTCAATTACGACAGAAGTTGCTTAACTTCTCCAGTAAAAAGGATGCACCGGACTAGTGGTTTGTCAAAACCTCGGCGGGGATGGGAAGCGGTTTGGCCGGTTCCTCCTCCGGCTCCAAGCCGATCAATGCCCGGAACGTCCGGCCATCCAGGGTTTCGCGTTTAAGCAGCTCGGCGGTCACGGCCTCCAATTGCTCCCGGTGCTGGAGCAAAATCTCCCGGGCTTCGCTGTAAGTGCAATCGAGCATCTTTTTGACTTCCTCATCGATTTCCTCAGCGGTCTTTTCGCTGCAATCCCGCTGGAAAGCCCCGTCGCCGGCATGGATATACGCCCCGGCCGGCCGTTGCGCGGAGTGCGCCAGGCCCAGCTTTTCGTTCATGCCAAACAGGCAGATCATCTGGCGCGCCAGCGCCGTCACCCGTTCCAAATCATTTTCGGCCCCCGTGGTCACCTCGCCATAAACCACCTCTTCGGCTGCCCGGCCGCCCAGCGCGCCGCGAATCCGGTCCACCAACTCCGAGCGGGTCATCAGGAACTGATCCTCCGCGGGCAACTGCATGGTGTACCCCAGCGCCGCCCGCCCGCGTGGGATGATGCTGATCTTCTGCACCGGGTCGGCGTGCTTGCTGTAGGAAGCCACCAGCGCATGACCCACCTCGTGATACGCGACCCGCCGCTTGATCTCCTCGGTCAACCGCCGGCTTCGCCGTTCCGGCCCCGCCACCACCTTCTCGATCGCCTCCTCCAAATCCCGTTGGCCGATCATCCGCGCATGCCGTCGCGCCGCCAGCAACGCCGCTTCATTGACCGCGTTCGCCAGATCCGCGCCGGAGAACCCGGGCGTGGCCCGCGCGATCCGCCTCAAATCCACATCTTCCCCCATCGGCACGAGCCGGGTATGCACGCGCAGAATCGCCTGCCGTCCGTCGATGTCGGGCGCATCCACAATTACCTGTCGATCAAATCGTCCCGGCCGCAGCAACGCACGATCCAGCACCTCGGGCCGGTTGGTCGCCGCCAGCAGGATCACCCCGGCGTTGGGCGCAAATCCGTCCATCTCCACCAGCAACGCGTTCAACGTCTGTTCCCGCTCATCGTTGACCGGCCCCACGTGCACACCCCGCTCCCGCCCGATTGCATCCAACTCGTCGATGAACACAATGCAAGGCGCCTGCGCCTTGGCCTGCACGAACAAATCCCGGACGCGCGCCGCCCCTACTCCGACAAACATCTCTACGAAATCGCTGCCGCTGATGGAAAAAAACGGCACGTGCGCTTCCCCTGCCACCGCCTTGGCCAGCAGTGTCTTGCCCGTCCCCGGTGGCCCCACCAGCAAAACTCCCTTCGGAATCTTTGCCCCCAGCGAGCGATACCGATCGGGATTCTTCAAGAAATCGACCACCTCCTGCAGCTCGTATTTGGCTTCGTCACAGCCAGCCACATCATTAAAGGTGATGCCGGTTTCCTTTTCGGCAACCAGCCGGGCCCGGCTCTTGCCGAAGCTCAGGATCGATTGGCCGGTGCCGCCGCCTGCCATCCGGCGGCTGATGAACCCCCACAGCAGAAACATCAAACCGATGGGGAGCAACCACGCCACCAGGAATTGCGACAGAAAACCAGGCCGCATCCCGACGAACTTGACGTGCGCCGCTTCCAAATCCTCCACCAATTTGGGATCCTCCACGCGGACCGTGCGAAAAAGGAAGGACTTATCCGCCTCGTTCGTGGCCGCGTTGGTATTCGCTGCCTCGGGCTGGCCTGCCGGTGCCGCTCCGCGTGGCTGAATTTTACCCTCCACGGTGTCGTTTCTGACCGTGGCCTCCGCCACCTCACCTTGGCGGACGCGGGTTTTGAATTCACTGTAAGGAATGGTGCGGACGTTGAGATTGGAAAAAGTCTCCTGCCACATCCACAAAAAAAAGATCATGATGGGCAGGTACCAGAGCACCGAGCTCCACTGCGGTGGAAACTTCTTGGTCTTTTCTATGGGTGGCGGTTTCTCGGGTGTCATGTAATTAACTCCATAATATATCCTCCCCCGCACCCTTTATCGGGTTCCGCCCT
>JAQGOT010000629.1 GCA_028293465.1 Pedosphaera sp.
GCTTGATGAGCGCATCGCGGGCGAGGCCGATGCGTATGCGTTTTTATTTGATCAACTCGGGATAAAATATAAAGCGCCGAGCAAATAGCGCCTGACTCTGAAGGCGGTGGCAAACCGACAGGCGTAACTTCTCCCTCCGGCAGCCTTGCCGATAAGCGGCCGAGGCTCCGGGGGAAATGTGCGGTGGAATGACCGGGAGTCGATCAGTCGATCGACAGCAGCTCCACCTCAAAAATCAACGTGGCGTTGGGAGGAATGGCTCCGGGGTAGCCTTGGGGGCCGTAAGCGAGGGCCGGAGGAATGGTGAGACGGACTTTATCACCGACCTTCATGGCCGCGACGCCTTGATCCCACCCTTGGATGACCTGTCCGACACCTAACGCAAAGGTGAAGGGATCATTGCGGTCCACCGAGCTGTCGAACTTGGTGCCGTCCGTGAGCCATCCGGTATAGTGAACGGTCACGGTATCGCCCTTTTTGGGTGAAGCGCCGGTGCCGGAGGTTAGTTTTTCAGTTTTCATATTTAGTTTTTTAAAGGAGGTTAGGGGCAATCGGAAGGCCACCGCTGGCTAATTGTTTGTTTTCGGATCGGCCAATTGCACGCCAATCCATCGGTCGATTCCAGACAGTTCACGCTGTTTGAAAGCGGACTTAAAACGAATTCCCTCGGCAGCCTCTTTTGCCTTCTCCCGAGCATCCTCGGCCACGTTCGACTTCACATACGCTTCCAATTCATCCGCCCGGGCGGCATCGGAAAAGGAGCCCAGGATGGCGGGGACGTAGTTGTTCCGGTCGAAGGAATCCACCCGTGCCAGCAGTTCCTTGATGTGCTGACGGGCGAACTCCCAGGCCAATTCCGGTTGTTCGCCGAAGTCGGCCACGTCGATGACCAGGCGCGTGGCTTCCTGGGGAACGGTTTCATCCGTCAAGGAGAGCGCCAGGGTGACGCGGGCCAATTCCGGGTTCAGGGCTTCGGCCATCGCTTTATAGCAACGGGTTCGTTCCTCGGTTCCTTTGGCCGCCCGCGCAAGGGCATGAATCTGATCGTAACTCTTCTGATCGCAATAACGGCCGACAATTCTCAGCACGGGTGAACGTAGATCGGGAGTCAACGATTGCGGCGTGGTTAGAAAGTTTTCGAAGCGTCGCCGAGCTTCCGTGATGACCGTCTGATCGCCGAATCCGCCCGAGCTCGAGATGATGCGGGTTCGCAGGAGTGAATCGGTCTTTGGTTCCCCGGCTTTGAGTTCCCAGCCAAGGCGCTCCAACTGCGGCTGCAACAAACGGCAGGCATACTCCCGAAAGGCGGCGCGACCCGGTTCGTTGCGTTGCAGATCATCGATGAAACCAGTTGTGGCGAGAATCTGATCCCAAACCGCCGAGGTTTTCTCACCGTGAATTGATTTCAAGAACTCGAGATAAGCCGTGGCCGGGAGGCGACCGGCCTCCACCATCGCCCAGGTGTCATCCAACAGATTGAGGCGGTCCGCGGCCGGCAGTTGGTTGAACCCGGTCTGCAATTTATGGAACAGCGCCGGCTCGTATGAAACCCGATAATAACCAACATCACCTGCGTTCGCTTTAATGACAGCCTCGCAATCACGGAACCTCACCGAAGTGGATTTGCCTTTCAGAAGCATATAGCTGACTGAGCCCGGATGTGCGGTGTCCATGAGGGCGATCGGGATTTTCCATTGCAACGGCCGGGCGGTGGGATTTTGGACCGTGAAGCGCTCCTGCTCCAACGAGACAATCTGTCGGCCGTCCAAACAATCCGTTTTGACACGGACCACGGGCAGGCCGGGTTGCTCGGTCCATTCCGCCGAAAGCGCCTTGATCGGTTTGCCGGAGGTTTTTTCCAAGGCTTGCCAGAGGTCCGCCGTGGTGGTGTTGGAATATCGATGGGCCGACAGGTACGTATGGATGCCCTGGCGGAATTGTTTTTCACCGAGGTAGCTTTCGAGCATCCGAAGGAAGGCCTGGCCCTTTTGATAGGTAATGCTGTCAAAAGCGTCATTGGCCTGGCTCTCATTCTCGACCGGGGTTTGGATGGGATGAGTAGTGCTCCGGGCATCCGCACGCATCACCGTGCTCTTATCCTTCGCGGCGTTGAGCCACATCTCCCAATCCGGATTGAAATGGTCAGTCGCCTTGACCTCCATCCAGGAGGCGAAACCTTCATTGAGCCAGAGATTGTCCCACCACGCCATGGTCACCAAATCACCAAACCATTGGTGGGCCATCTCGTGCGCGATGGTGACGAAAATCTCTTGTTTGGTTTCCTGGGAACTGGTTTCCGGATTGAAGAGCAGCACGCTTTCGTTGTACGTGATGCCACCCCAGTTCTCCATCGCCCCGTTGAATCCGCCGGGAATGGCAATCTGATCCAGCTTCGGCAAAGGATACTTGATCCCGAAATACTGGTTGTAATAAGTGAGCAGCTTCTGGGTCGCTTCCAAAGCGTAGCGGCCTTGCTCCCGTTTCCCTTCCGTGGTGATGATCCGAATCTGCACGCCTTCGGCCTGGCCTTTGAGTTCCTCCAACTCGCCGGAAACCAGCACCACCAGGTAACTCGCCATCGGCGGTGTGCGCGCGAAGACTACTTCCTTCAACCCGTCCGCCAACCTGGTTTCGCGCTCGATCGGCATGTTGGAAACCGTCGGATGCTCCTGGGGCACCACCACGCTCAACTCGAAGGTGGCGCGGAAAACCGGTTCATCCCAGCAAGGAAACATGCGTCGGGCGTCGGTCGCTTCCATTTGGGTGCTGAGCATGATCTTCTTGCCTGAGGGCGCGGCATACTTCACATAAAAGAGCCCCTGCGCCTGCTCGCCGATCCGCCCGGTGAACTCCAAGGCCAGTTTGTAATTGCCCGGCCCGATTTCGGCAGGCAGTTGGAGAGACAACGTTTGTTTCGACGGATTCAGAATGGGTTTCAGCTCGATGTTGCCATGCGCGACGAGGGTGGCTTTGGTGATTTCCAGCTCCAATGCGTTGAGAACGATTTCCTTGACCGGCTTTAGCACCTTGATCTCGACCACGACAGAACCACGCGTGGTGAATTTCTCCAAGTCCGGCTGGAGATGGATGGCATAATGCAGCGGCACGACCGACTTGGGCAACTGGCCCGGCGTGGACGCCGGGGAAAAGGAAGACTCCGCAGCCGTCGTCAGCGCAGTCGCGGTCAGGAACAAGAGAGCGAACAGGTGTAACCAGCGTCGTTCAGACATTGTGAAACAGTCCCGCATCGAGTGCCGCGCGTCAACGCTGTTTGGCGGGTCATCCAAGCCGAGTGAGCGACGGTGAATCAGAAGACCGAGACGATCTCGTATTTCACTACCGAGCCACCGATCTTCGCGGTCCACCGCTGGCCCATTGTTTTGCCCATCAAGTTTTGACCCAACGGAGATTGCGGGGTGATCAGCATGATTTCGCGGCCTTGGTCCTCGATTTCCAAGCCGCCGCTTTTCGGTCCGATGAAAAAGGTGGCGCGGGTGCCGTCCGTATCCAATTCCACCAACGCGGTCAGATCAATGGGTTCGTCGGGGGCGAAGTCTTTGAGGGGCATGACTTCGTAGAGCTTGATGGAATCCAGGATTTCCTTGGCTTGCCGGGCCTGACCGCCCGCCAGGTAGGCGGCTTCGAGTCCGCGCGTGTCATATTTGCTCTCCGCCCGGCTGCTTTCGTGTGTGGCTTCCGCATGCGAGGCACGGGCGGCTTTTTCCAGAAGGCCGAGGTTCTCGGTCAAGCTGGCGACGATTTGCGTTAGCAACCGGGCTTTTTTGATTTCAGGCCGACGTTTCATTCAAGGCTCATAGTTTAGGGGCCAAGGTCCGAAGTTAAAGCATTTCCTCGGCTCCTTTGCGAACACGCTATTTTTCCCGGATTTACCCATGGAAAAATGTTGGTTCAAACCTCGATGCAATTCAAACTCAATTTATGCCAAAGCTTATTCAGAAACCGTCCCGCATCACTGCGGCGGGTAACAAGCCCAAAATCATCGAAGAATTTATCGGGCGGGTGAATTCGGGTGATGACAAATTGAGCGTCGCCCACATGCACAGTCCGGGCGGTTGGGTGGAGCCGGGACAGACGCCGGAGTTTGATGAATACACGGTGGTGTTGGCGGGGATGTTGCGGGTGACGCACAAAGAGGGCGTCATGGATGTGAGGGCAGGGCAGGCGGTCATCACCCGGGCCGGGGAATGGGTGCAGTATGGCTCGCCGGAAGCGGAGGGAGCGGTTTACATCGCCATCTGTTTGCCGGCGTTCGCGCCCGGGACGGTGCATCGTGATGCGTGAATGCTCAGCGGGAGGGTTGGTTGAGGGAGAAGACGAGTTGTTTGCCAATCGGTTCGCCCAGACCGCTGACGCCCAAGCCGAGCAAGCGCAACGGCCGCGAGACCAGGCGTTCGCGGGCCAGCAGATGGCAGGCGAGACGATAGATGTCCGCCGCTTCGGTGATCGGTTCTTCCACGGTGAACTGACGGGTCAGGGTGGTAAAGTCGCTGTAACGAAGTTTCACTTGGACGGTTTGCGCGGTGATGCGCTTGCGCTTCAGCTTGGTGGAGATTTCGTCCGCTTGTTCGCGCAAACAGGCGCGGAGGATTGGACGGTCGTCGGTGTCGCGCAGGAAAGTTGTCTCGCTGCTGATGCTCTTGATCTCCTCGCCGGCGTCCAAGGCGCGATCGTCCTCGCCAAAACCGAAGCGCTTGAGCACGGGACCGAACGAACCGACGAGCGCGCGGAGGTCGCCGGGGTAATCCTGCAAATCGGCGATGGTTTCAATGCCGGCACGGTTCAAGGCCTGTTCGGTGACCTTGCCGACGCCGTGGATCGAACGGATGGACAACGGGCGGAGGAAGGCAACCTTGTCGCGCTCGGGGATGAGGGTGAGGCCGTTGGGCTTGTTGAAATCGCTGGCTAGTTTGGCGAGCAGTTTGTTGGTGGCGATGCCGATGCTCGTGGTGAGCTGTCGGGCGGAGAGAATCTTTTGTTTAAGCTCGGTAGCCAGCGGCAGGGCCTGGCGGAGGCTCGCGTCGGCATCAGCGGCCTGGCAAAGGCTCGAAAGATCCAGATACGCTTCGTCGATGGAGACCTGTTCAATCATTGCGCCGTTGATGGCGACCAACCGCATGATCTCGCGGGATTCGGCGCGGTAACAATCCATGCGCGGACGGATGAAGATGCCGTCGGGACAGAGGCGTTTGGCGACGGAACTGGGCATGGCGGAGCGGACGCCGAATTTGCGGGCTTCGTAGCTCGCCGCGCAGACCACTCCGCGTTGCGTGGGGGGAGCGCCGACGATCAGCGGCTTGCCCTTGAGGGAAGGGTTATCCCGCTGCTCCACGGAGGCGTAGAACGCATCCATGTCCAGATGAAAAATGACACGAAACATTTGTCGGTCGGCAATGCAAACCGCGCGATTGATTAAAAGGCATCCAACGGAAGCCGCAAGTTCTTTGGGAACGGGCGGGGTAACTCAAGGTGAAAGCAGCGCGCGATAAAAGCGGCGGCTATAGCTTGAAGCGGCCGCGTCGAGGAAAGTCCCGTTGGTGCCAGCCAGCGTGTTGGTGATCAGCGAAGTCCAATTAAGGCAGTTGGTTGAGGATTGGATGATGAGCTTTTGGCCGGGGAAGCCGGAGATGCTCAATTGGAAGGGGTTGGTGGTGGCCGTCAGCGGCGTCAAGCGCGGTGGCTGCAAGCTCGGATTCAAAATGAGCGGTTCCGGGGCGTAGAGATAGCGGGTGTGGAGACCATCACTGATTCTGGCATAAACGGAATAGGTCCCGGGAAGTGTGGTGACGGGGTTCAAGGCGGCGCTGACGTCGATGGTGGACACGGCATTGGTGCCGGTTCCCGGCAGGCTGAGCTGGGTGATTTGCGTTTGGTTGGCGTTGTAAGGATTGGCGTCAGTATCCAGGTAAAGGCGCAGATCGGCGTTGCTAGAGTCTTGGCCTGATTGCCAATAAACCCGGAAGGTATTGGTCTCGCCGAGGTGGACCTGGGCGGTGCCGAGAATATTTAGTCTCAGGAGATTGGGCCAGGTGCCGTTATTTGAGGGCAGGGAACGGCGGGAGCCGAGACCGCCCCCGAGATTCCAGACGCCATTGTAACCGGCGCGAATTTGGCCGGTGCCAGCGCCAGCGGGTTCGTTCGTGCCGAGGCGGTTGCCGCCGCCGATTAGAGTGTAATAAAACCCGGTGACTCCGCCTTGATTTTCGGAGGGTGCCCACCAGGCTTGCCGCTCGGTGGTCGTGATGCTGGCCTGGTTGTCCGAGGCCGGGGTGTTGGTGTCGATGGTGCCGTGGTACCAAAGATGGACGTTCGAGTGCTGATAGCCCACCGGGGTTGATTGCGCGTAGCCGCCGGACAGACTGGTCAATCGGCGGTTGTAAGCACCGGCAATGGCTTCACCTTTAATCGGGGAGGAGATCGACTGATAATAGTTGTCGGCGAATAGGACATTCACGTAGGCGAGGGCGCTGGCGTCCACCACGGAGAAAAAGAAATCATTGAAACCGTCATTGTTCAGGGGGTGGGGATCCAACGTGGTTAGCTGATCCACCCAGACGCCCTGCGCGCCGAGCAGGCGGGTGATTTCGCACACGAGTGAGCCTCCGCGGCTGTGTCCGACCAGGTGCAGCGGCAGTTCGACCAAGGGTTTGCCTCCCAACTCGGGAATGAAGTTGGTCTGGAGCAGGGCGGGCACAACCGCCGTGGCGATCTGGGTGGTGTTCGAGGAATACCCATCGGAAAATTGGGACCAATTTAATTTGATGAAGATCTCGCCGGAATCGGAATTGGTGGGGTTGACGCCGCCGAGTTTGGTTTGGGCGATTACGACTTTTCCTTGAGCATTCGTGATGAAGCGCATTTCATAACAGGTAAAGTTGGTGCCTTGAAAATGCGGGGACTGGGGCATTTTATCCGCCATGGGGATGATCCAGCCAGTCACGTCGGAGTTCAGGCCGTGGGTTACGAGCGTGACTCCGGCACCGTGAAGATTTCCGGCAACCGCAAGGCAGAACAACCAGAACAGGTGTGGAACGCAAACCGCGCGCTTAAAGGTTGAAAACCGGAAACTCACGTGTGAACTTGGGTACCCGAACCGGAGCAGGTCGTCAAGGATTCACCTTGGACACGCACGCGATGAACGCGGGCCGCCGTCAAAAGCGAAGGAAAAGCTTCCGTTGATACAGAAAGCGGACGAACGCGAAGACCATCCCGACGACCACAAATGCGACAAGGAGGTCTCCCCACACGCCCAAGGCTGCCTGTATCGGGCCGCCAACGAGACGCTCCGCGAAACCGGAAAACTTTACGAGGTGGAAGACGACATAGATGGTAATCGGATTCATCCCGATCCAAACGAACGGGGTGCACCATTTGCGATATTGCCAGATTTCGATGATCTGGTAGAAGACGCCAAGGAAAAGGCAGGCGTAACCGCCAGCGACAAGCACGTAAGACGAAGTCCAGATCTTTTTGATGACGGGGAATTGCAGCCCCCATAGAAAACCTAAAGCGACGCCGGCTACGCCCGCGCCGAGCAGAAACAGCACTTTCTTCCGGTCAGGCACGGTCTGGCTGTTGAGCAGCAAGCCGGCGAACACGCCCAACAGACACGTGGCAATGGCGGGCAGGGTGCTGAGAATGCCTTCCGGATCGTAAGCGCGATCCCATTTGTGGCCGGGCAGATATCGAAAATCGATTTGCTGGGTGAGGTTGAGTCCGTCCTCGAACCGGTTGCTGACGCGGTTGGTGGTGGCGTTGAAAAGCGTCAGGGTCGCGGTGCTCTCTGGTTCGAGACCAAGACTCGCGAGGTGCTTGGTTTCCAGATTGAAATCGCGGATGGGCACGAAGGTCAGCAAGGCGCAGTAGGCGAGGAGAAGCGAACCCCAAATGGCGATGATGCTGCGCAAACGAAAGGTGCAAAAAATAATACCGGCAAAAAGGTAACAAATGGCAAGGCGCTGGAGCACGCCCATCCAGCGGATATGGTCGAAGCCTTCGGCGATGCCACCGTATTGAAAAAGGCCCAAGGCGTACAGAACGAGACTGCGAAAGGCGATTCGCTTCAGGGCCGTCGCCTTGCCGTTTCGCTCGATGGTCCGGGTGAGCGAGAAAACCAAGGAGACGCCCACCATGAATACGAACAGGGGAAAAATCAGATCGTAAAACGCCACGCCTGCCCAGGCTTTGTGATCCATCTGGGCATCGAGCAGATGCAGCGGGCCGACGGGAAAGGCTTGGTAGAGGGCGTGGACGAGTTGATCGCCGCCGACGATCCAGAACATGTCAAACCCGCGCAAGGCATCGAGCGACAAGAGGCGCCGCGTTGGAGCCTCAAGTTGGGGCGACGCTTGGACCGGAGCAAGAACAGGGGCACTCATGGGTGAACGGAGACGTTCCGTGTGGCGCCAATTGAATGAGATTAGGACCACAAAGTCCACCAGATTTGAAGGAGGTTGTGAACTTTCTTGTGGGTTCAACCGCGGTTGGATGATATAGGTAGAGTGCGGGCAGGCGGGGTCGGTCCAGAACAGCAATCGACATGAAGATAAAACCAATTTCAAGGCCGCGGTTCGGCAGCCCCGCGACCCTCCGGGCACGGTTCGGGCAAGAACTTTGACTTGCGCTTTCTTGAGGCGGTTCTTCACCAAGCTTCAGCGGCACTCAAAGGACATCTGTGTTATTAAAATACTTGAGGCTTAGGGATGTAAACCATTGATCCTGCTTCTTGATGGTAAGAAGTTATGAAAATTACATGAGTACAATCACGACAAAAGACGGAACGCAAGTCTATTTCAGTGACTGGGGCAGTGGACAACCGGTGGTCTTCAGCCACGGATGCCCTGAGTTGGCCCACTTGGCGAGGCCATCACGATCATTGTTTGACACGTTTTGAGGCAGACAACATCCCAATCTTGTCATCAGTGCTTTTACTGGGACTTGAATTGTCCGGCCCCGCCTCCATTGGAATCATCGGCTAAGTTGCTTGCGGTGTTGGTGCCACCAGTAATGCCTTCGAATCGGGTGGTGCCGATGCTGCGAGCGTCATTCACCCAGAGTTGAACCAGATAGGTATGCCCGGTCGTCATGCCGTTCCAACTAATTGAGGATGCGGCGTCGTTGTAATGATTATATGCTGCCGCCTGCAGGAGGGTGTTGGAGTTCGTGTCCGGAGTGCCCGGGTTGCCGTAGCCGTCATTGAAGGCGTTCGCGGCCCCGGGCAGATCGGAGCTCGCGTGGAAGGTCACGCCGTTTACACTTAACCCGCCTGCATTCAAGGCGGCGAAATTGAAGGGGGGCCCAAGAACCAAACGCAAAATTACGGGCATAGTAATGGCAGCCATCACGGAAGTGTTTTGAAATCGCACGGGGGCGAGTCCGGAAAAGGGATGCGCCCACCGCAAAATCTTGGACCGCCTTGGCCCTTGAACCACCAAGCCACCGCGTTCGACTGAACAATCATCACTGTATAACTCTTGGCCTGATTGTTAGATGCGGTTGGCTTGAGGTTGGTTTCGGTAATCAGTCGGGCTGACGTGAAAGCGGTGGCCAAAAGCGGTGGCAAAATACTGGCTGGAGTTGAAACCGCTGGTCAAGGCGATCTCCGTGATGGAAAGGTGGGGTTGTTTCCGCAACTGCCGGGCGGCGAGATCGAGGCGGCAGCGGTTCAAGAATTCCACCGGTCCGGCATTTACGAGTTCGCGGCAGTATTTTGAAAACGCGGTTACGCCCATGCCGCAATGGGCCGCCAGGCGGTCCAGCGTCCATGGTTCACCGGCATTGACGCGTCCATGGTCCAAGTCTTGCAGAAACAGCTCCACCGCCCTTCGCCGCGTGGTCAGTTGTTCGTTCTCATGCGTTTGTTGATCGGTCAGCGCGTCAAGCATCCCGATCAGCAATTGGTTCAAATGCACGACGAGACGCGAAACGGCGTGCGGTTGGCTCCATCCCGCGACGTTGCGCGCAAGCTCGCGGAAGGATTGCGCAATGGCAGGGGTGGAATTCCAGGCCGGATTTTCATTGTGCCGCAGCTTTCGCGTGAGCTCGGCGAGGTCGCTTTTTGTCAGCACCACCCATTTGGGCCAGCACCAGTCCTGGTGCGGTCGCCGCACGCCGACGTCGAGGATGAGCCAGTGCACCCGGCCCGGTCCGATATTCGGCGCGCCAAGCTTGTGAAGTTGCCAGGGACGCGTGATGGTGAAGTGGCCCGCACGCAGACTGTGCTTTTTTTGGTCGGCGACAAAATCCATTGTGCCTGTTTCCAGGAACATGATTTCAATTCCCTCGTTGCGATGCGAGTCAAGTCCCCAATCCTGCATCCCCCCGGCATTCCAGAAGCCGATGCTGTTCAGGCCTGGTAGAATGTTTATCGGAACCAGCGTGCCGGGGTAATGTCCCTTGGGAAGGGCATGGAAATGGATTTTGCCGGTCTGAATCGCATTGTTTTGCGGTTCGCAGCCGTCGATTTCATAACGGGCGTGCCGGGCTCTGAACGTAGGCTTCGGGGTCACAGGATGTTTAATATCATTCACCGCAGGATTTTGCAAGACGCACTCGTTCCGGTTCTGGCAAACTCGTCAGCGTGAAACCTTGCCTCATTGAAGGTGTCGTTCTGTTCTGGCTGGCCGTGTTTAGCGCCAATGCGCCGGCCGCGGAAACAAAGGTGACTGCGGGAGCAATTACCGCGTCCTCCTCCGCCTGGCCCGCAGCCGAGCCTGCCGCCCTTGAACGCTGGCAAGCGAAACGCTTCGGCATGTTTATCCACTGGGGGCCGGTGACCTTGACCGGTCATGAAATCGGGTGGTCGCGCGGCGATCAGACACCGGTTGAGGTTTATGACAACCTTTACAAGGAATTCAATCCGACGAATGTCAACGTTGATGACTGGGTCCGGATTGCCAAAGCGGCTGGCATGAAATACATCATTCTTACCGCCAAGCATCACGACGGTTTTTGCCTCTGGGACACCAAGTTCACCGATTACAACATCATGCACACGCCGTTCCATCGCGATGTCGTCAAGGAACTGGCGGCGGCCTGCAAGCAACACGGCATCGCCTTTGGCGCCTATTACTCGACCTGCGATTGGCATCATCCCGACTTTCCTCTGACCAGCCCCGGCGGTGAGGTCAAACGTGAAAAAAGCGATCTTGACGCTTACAACCGCTACCTCCTGTCGCAAATCCGGGAGCTAGTCACCAACTATGGGCCGCTGATCACCATCTGGAATGACATCCCACAATTGTTTGAGGGCCGCGGCGCGGATACGATCAAACTCGTGCGCTCCCTCCAAAGCGACATCCTCATCAACGACCGCACGGGTGACGGTGGCGATTATGACACCCCCGAACAGCGGGTTGGAAAATACCAGCACGATCGGCCATGGGAAACCTGCATGACCATTTGTCAACAATGGTCCTGGAAGCCAAACGACGAGATGAAAAGTCTCGCACAATGTCTCAAAACCCTGGTTACCTGCGCGGGCGGTGACGGGAATCTTTTGTTCAATGTCGGCCCGATGCCCAGCGGTGAAATCGAGCCGCGCCAGGTTGAACGATTAAAGGAAATGGGTGCCTGGCTGACCAAGAACGGCGAAAGTATTTACGGCACGCGCGGCGGCCCCTGGAAACCCACGAACACCATGGCGAGCACCCGCAACGGAAACACGATCTATCTTCATATCCTCCGTTGGAAAGGGGACGTCATTGAGTTGACGGACATTGCGCGCAAAATCAAATCCGCTTCGCTTCTCGGCGGCGGCACCGCCAAGGTCAGGCGGAAGAATGGAAAACTTTATGTCTCAGTCCCCCGCAGGGCGCGGGATGCGATTGATACCATCGTGGAATTGAAACTCGACGGGTCAGCAATGGATCTGCCGGCGCTGGAACCGCTGCAGGAATTCAAGTCCACCGCCTCGAATGTGTTTCAGGGCCAGGACTCCGATTGTGGCCCTCAGTATGCCTTTGATGATGACGGTGACACGCGCTGGGCCACCGATCCTGAAACGAAGCAGGCTTGGATCGCCGCCGACTTCGGACGGTCGCGGACAGTTCGGGGCGTGCGCATCAAGGAAGCCTATGCCGGTCGTGTGCAGAAGTTCGAATTCCAATATCGCGAGGGCGATAGATGGAAGACAGTTTTCAGCGGCACCACCTTGGATGAACGGTTTCAGAAGAGCTTTGAACCGGTCAGGGCGCGGGAGTTCCGGTTGAATATTCTCGATGCGACCGACGGTCCCACGATCAGCGAGCTTGAATTTCTGGAGAAATGATACCGGTCGCATCAAATCCCATGACCAGCCTCGACTGGACGATCATTGCCGTCTATTTGATCGGCGTGGTCGGCTTGGGTGTGGCGGCCGGGTTTCAGCGGCGCAAAGGCGGGCGCGGTGGCGAGGGAGGACAATACTTCCTTGCCGGCAACACACTCACGTGGCCGGTCATCGGACTCGCCATGTTCGCGGCGAACATCTCCACCGTCCACCTGGTCAGTCTCGCGGAGGCAGCTTACAAATACGGCCTGGTCTTCGGCAATTTCGAGTGGATGGCCGGCTTCACGCTGATTCTGCTCTCGTTGTTCTTTGCGCCGCTCTATCTCCGTTCCCGGGTCGCCACGCTGCCGGATTTTCTCGAACGCCGTTTCAATCGTGGCTGCCGCGATGTGCTCTCCGTGGTGTCGCTGTTTTCCGCGATTGTCATCCATATGGGCGTGGCGCTTTACACCGCCGCCTGGGTGCTGCGTGGCATTCTTGGGCTCGCGACGGGCACAACAATATGTGGTGTTGATGCACTGATACTTTTCATCACGGTCCTGGGTGTTCTGACCGGCATTTACACCATGCTCGGCGGGCTGCTCGCCGTCGTGTGGACAGAGAGCGTGCAAACGGTCTTGCTGCTCGTGGGCGCGATGGTCATCACCATGGTCGGCTATTGGAAAATCGGTGGCTGGACAGAGCTCGCCCATGCCCTGGCCGCGAATCCCCATCCACTCGCCAGTGTGGCTGGCAGCAACGTCACGTGGGACACGGGCAATTTTCTGAACATGGCGCGCGGCGCGCAGGATGCGAGCGGGCTGGCGTGGTATTCCATTTTGCTCGGCTATCCGGTGCTGGGCATCTGGTATTGGTGTTGCGACCAGACTATTGTCCAGCGCGTGCTCGCGGCGAAGGACGAGAAGCACGCCCGGCTTGGCCCGCTGTTTTGTGCGTTTCTTAAAATTCTCCCGGTGTTCATTTTCGTTTTGCCCGGCGTGATCTGTGTTGCGCTTGTGCAGAAAGGTTCGTTCGGCGGTGCTGCGCCGCAAACGGCGGCGGATACCTACACGTTTCTCATCACGCATCTGCTGCCGGTCGGATTGAAAGGCCTCGTCGCCGCGGCAATGCTCGCCGCCGCGATGCAAACCTGTTCCGCCGCGCTTAACTCCACCGCCACCCTGGTGGCCTATGACCTGTTCAAGCGTTATCAACCGGCGATCAGTGACCACAAGCTGGTCACCATCGGCAAAGTCACGACCGTGCTTGGCACCTTCCTCGCCATCCTTTGCTCGCCACTATTCGGGCATTACACCACGATATTCGAGGGCATCAGCAAGCTCATCTCGTATGTCGCGCCTCCGATCACCACCGTGTTTTTGCTGGGCGTGTTTTGGCGGCGTGCGTCGGGGAAGTCGGCTTTGGTCACACTGGTGACGGGCATGCT
>JAQGOT010000662.1 GCA_028293465.1 Pedosphaera sp.
GAGCGAGATGATGGCCGGGAGGACGATGGCCAACCCGGTAAAGAAGTTGGCCCGCCACCGGCTGAGATGATCTTTATTCACGCGGGCAATCTAGTTTTACGTTCCAGTTTGCTCAAGTTAAAGCGGCGGTTTAATTCCTTGAGCAGCCGGTTCTCCTCGCGCTTCATCTGACGGCGCGCAACCGGGCGGGTGTCATCGTAGCCGCGCAGATGGAGGAGGCCGTGCACGGCGTAGCGGACGAGTTCGGATTGCCAGGTGGTGTGGAAGCGGGCCGCCTGGATGAGGGCTTCTTCGAGGCACATGAAAATTTCTCCCGCCAGCACCTCACTCTTGCCTTCGGAATAGTCGAACGTGATGACATCGGTGGAACCGGCATGGCGCAAGTGGGTTTCATTCAGCCGGGTCATTTCCCGGGCGCTGACGATGTGGAAGGACAAATCGTAATCCTCGGCATGGAGCAAATCCCTCAGCAGATCCCGGAGCAACCAACGGAGCTGGCGGAGGTCGATCCGCCGGGCGCGTTGGTGGTTGGAAAGGGAGAGGGTTCCGCTCATCGGGCTTTACCCCGGTGCTCTTCGTAAGCGGCGATGATGCGTTGAACCAGAGGATGACGCACAACGTCCCGCCGGGTGAATTCCACAATGGCGATGCCTTCGGTTTGCCGGAGCGCGCGATGGGCCTCCACCAGGCCGGAACGTTTCTGCGACGGGAGATCGACCTGCGTCTCGTCGCCGGTGATCACGGCTTTTGAACTCAGGCCGAGCCGGGTCAGGAACATGAACATCTGTTCGGTTGTCGCATTCTGGGCTTCGTCCAGAACGATGAAGGCATGATTGAGCGTGCGGCCGCGCATATAGGCAAGCGGTGCGATTTCAATCACATTGCGTTCCGTATATTTTTGGATTTCCTCGGCCGGCAGCATGTCTTGCAAAGCATCGTGGAGCGGGCGGAGGTAAGGAGTGATCTTCTCATACAAGTCGCCCGGTAGAAAGCCGAGGGCTTCACCCGCTTCTACCGCCGGGCGGGTGAGGATGATCCGGGAAACCTTCTCCTCCTTCAACGCCGCCACCGCCATGGCCATGGCGAGATAGGTCTTGCCCGTGCCGGCAGGGCCGATGCCGAAGGTCACATCATGCTGGCGGATGGCATCGAGGTATTTTTTCTGCCCGACGGTTTTGGGGGTGACGCTGGCTTTCTTGCTGGAGGTCTGGATGCGGTCCGACAAGATGTCCTTGAGCGTGGAGGCACCTTCCTGCGACACGACGCCCAGCGCGTGGGTGAATTCCCGGTTGCGCACGGGCGAACCGGATTTCAATGATTCTTCGAGCAGCAGAAACAGTTGCTTGGCGCGCTCGAGATCCTCCGGTTGGCCTTCCAACTTGATCCAACCCTCGCGCGAGGTGGCCTTGACCCCTAATTGTGTCTCCATGGCCTGGAGGTTGCGGAGGTCGTTATTAAAAAGTTGTTGGGCCAGGCGGGCGTTTTCGAAATGTAGGGTTTCAGCAGCCATGAGAGTTTGTGGGTTCCGGGGTGGGGAAGGGTTCCAATGAGTTAAGGCGGGCGTTCATTTCACGAAAGCAGTGCGGAGCTTGGCCGCCAGTTCCGTCAGCGCCTCAGGGAGGACGGTGGTGTTGGCAATGACCGGCATGAAATTGGTGTCGCCCGTCCAGCGCGGCACAACGTGGATATGGAGGTGTTGTTCGATGCCGGCACCGGCGGCACGGCCCAGATTCATGCCGATATTGAAACCGTCAGGTTTCATAACCTTGGTGAGCGCGTCCTGGCAGCGCCGGACGAGTTTCATGAGGTCGCTCAATTCCTCGTCAGTCAGGCCGTGCAAATCCGGGATCTGTTTGTAGGGTATCACCATGAGGTGGCCACCCGTGTAAGGGTGGGTATTCAAAATCGCGTAGCAGGTGCGGTCGCGGGCCACGACGTAATTGGCCTCGTCCTCGGTGGAATGGGCGATGGTCGCGAAAATGGAGGTGTCACCGGCAGCCGGTTTGGGGGCCAGAATGTATTTTATCCGCCAGGGGGCGTGGAGCGATTCCATCAGGAGATACTAATGACAGCTCGGTGGAATGTCAAAAGGCTCCCGTGGTTCCCGAGCGGGCCGGAAAAGCGGGCTGGCGGCGTTACCTGCCGGGGAGGGAAGCCAACCGGGAGCGCAGGATGTAAACCAGAGCCTTAACGGCGAGTTCCATGAAGATGAAGGGCTTGGCAATCAAATCATTACCGCCGCTCATGGTGGAATTGGCACGGCTCTCGAAGTCCGTCAGGCTCGTGACGAAGACCACCGGCGTTTTTTTATGAATCGCCAGGCCGCGCAACCTGGTGCAAAGCTCGAAGCCATTCATCCCCGGCATGTCCACATCCAGGAAGATCAAATCGAACGGTCTGGTGGCGAGCAGATCCAAGGCGGCGATCGGATCATCCAATTTGACGGATTTCAACTTGGCCTTCTCCAGCGCGTACACGATGGCGCGTTGGGAGATGGCCTCGTCATCGACCACCAGCACATTGCCGTGGAACGCGGGCTCCGGTGCGGCGATGCAGGTTGACCGCGTTCGCTCAAAGAGCGTCCCCAAAAAATCAACGGCGAAGGCCACGGTGCGCAGCGTGGAGGCGTTGATGTTTCTCGGTTTCTCGCACAACTCCTTGAGCAACGCTTCGAGCGCATCGGACATTTGGGCGATCGGCAGCGTGCCCGCCATGCCCGCGTTACCGGTCAAGGCATGAATTTTCCGGTATAACTCCTGCATCTGCTTGACCCGCCCGTTTTCATCGACGGATTTGGATAATGCCTGGAGCGAGCCCCGCAAATTGTTCAAGATGGTCGGCAGACTGTCCACGAAGCCTTGGCGCAGCTCGGCTTGAAACGCAACGTCCGCCTCGGTGCCCGCGTTGGGTCCGGCGACGGGGGAAACCGGCTCGATG
>JAQGOT010000694.1 GCA_028293465.1 Pedosphaera sp.
CAGGGGCCGGAACGGAAGGCGATTTACCGGGCCGTGTTGAGGCGGTTGTGGCGGCAGCCGTGGAGCTTTTTGCTGCCCACGAACGGGGTGCCGACAGGCTCGCTTTCGGGGTTTTAATGGGGGACGACGCAAGCCGTGAGAATGCATTGACTCACCCGCTTGATTGGATAATCATCCAATCTGATAGAAAATCGACCTGATTAATTAAAAAGCAAGCCATGGTTATCAGCCGAACACTATTTCGTATTTCATTCCTTGGGGGTGGGACAGGGCGTCATTACCAACGGGATTTCGTGACGGCTTGCTTTATGGGAACGCGGAATCCGATTTTGGTTCCAGCAATGCAACGGGTGCATATTGAAGATGTGGAATGATGGTCCGGCTTCATGAGTGTTGTATCTAAACTGGTTGAGTTTATGAAGTCCGTCGATCGGAAGGTCTGGCCGGCCCACCGATTGGTCTTCAGCCCGGACATCGCCGATCTTCTGCGCCAGCACCGGTTGGTGGTCGCGGATGTGGGCTCGACGGGCGGGCCCGAGGAGACTTGGTTGTGCCTCAAAGAATTCATTCACTTTCTCACGTTTGAACCCAATCCTCGGCCGGGCGATGAGGTTTCGGACGACCAGACCACCAATTTTCCCATCGGTCTCTGGTCAACGCGGGGGAAGCGGGACCTTTACGTCACCGCCCACCCGGACTCCTCTTCGCTGCTGCCCATCAACGGCCCGTTGTTTGCGGATTTCCTGTCGAAGGATGGGTTGGAGGTGGTTGGGTCGGCCACCATCGAATTGGAGACGCTGGACCATTTGCTGGTCGGGAAACCGAAGTTGCTGCCGGACTTTCTAAAAATTGATGTTGAAGGCGGGGAGTTGGAAGTGCTCAAGGGTGCCCGTCAAACCTTGGCGCAAAGCATCCTTGGGTTGCGGGTGGAAACCAGTTTCCTGGAACTGCAACTTGGGCGGCCTTTGCTTTGGGAGGTGGATGCGTTCCTGCGGCAACAAGGGTTCGTGCTTTTTCATCTCGGCCGTAATCACTGGATCCGGAACAACGCCCTGCACGGTTACAGCTCCGCCCCGCAACTAATCTGGGGTGATGCGGTCTATTTTCTGACCCGGGAAGAGTTCCTCAAACGACTGGCGGCGTGTCCGGCCGGGGAACGCCCGGTCCTCCTGGCCAAGTTCGTGGTGATACTTGTGCGCCATGGTGTTCATGATTATTCCTGTGACATCGTTGAAGCGGCGCAGCAAGGCGGGTTGGTGCCGGGCGCATTTGCCGAGTCATTAAAGGCACTGGTCAAGAACTCGATGGATACCTCCGCGTGGTATCTTATCAAAGGCTGCTTTGGGGTCGCATTTGCGCTGCTAATTCTGCTTTTAAGTCTGCCCTTCGCCGAGCCGAGGAAACGCGGCGTATTTTACCTCAAACAAAAGGCCGGTCGCCTTAGCTATGATTTGTGGCGTCTTGCGGCCTTGGAGGGGAGAGCCCATAACGCCTGCGTCGGGGATCCGTTTGTTTAGCAGACGGCGGGAACGTGACCGCTCCGGGAATGGATTGACTCACCTGTCGGATTGGATAATCATTCAATTTGATAGCAAAGCGACCTAACTAATTAAACAACAAGCCATGGTTATCAGCCGAACACCGTTTCGTATTTCGTTCTTTGGGGGCGGAACCGATTATCCTGCGTGGTATCGGCAACATGGCGGTTGTGTGGTGGCGGCGACCATCGATAAGTACTGCTACCTGACTTGCCGCTATTTGCCGCCGTTTTTCGAACATCGCATCCGGGTGGTTTACTCAAAAAATGAGGTCTGCCAGACGATTGACGAAATTGCGCACCCGGCGGTGCGGGAGACGTTGCGGCATTTGAAGATGGATCGGGGTTTGGAGATTCATCACGACGGCGATCTGCCGGGGCGGAGCGGGATGGGCTCAAGTTCATCGTTTACGGTGGGGCTTTTGCATGCCTTGCGTGCGCTGCAAGGCCAGATGACCGGGAAACATCAACTGGCGACCGAAAGCATCCATATTGAACAGGAACTGCTCAAGGAAACGGTTGGCTCTCAGGACCAAGTTTGCGCGGCGTATGGTGGCGTCAATCAAATTCAATTTCATCCCAGCGGCGATGTTACCGTGCAGCCCGTGACCCTTTCCCGTGAGCGGTTGCGTGAATTGAACTCGTATTTGATGCTTTTCTACACGGGGATCAAACGCACGGCATCGGATGTCGCCTCCAGCTATGTCAACGGTCTGGATGCGAAGATGGCCCAACTCAAGCGCCTGAAGGCCTTGGTGGAGCAAAGTTGCGGGATTTTAAACAGTGACGCGGATTTGACCCAATTTGGCGAACTTTTGCACGAGGCTTGGAACGCCAAGCGGAGTTTAAGTGACAAGGTGTCAAACCCCGAAGTGGACCGGCTTTACGAGGTGGCCCGTTCCTGCGGGGCCTTGGGCGGCAAGCTGTTAGGGGCGGGCGGCGGAGGCTTCCTCTTGTTGTTTGTAAAGCCGGACCACCAGGCGGAGGTTAAGAGCCAACTCAACCACCTGATCCACGTGCCCTTTGAATTTGAATTCTCCGGGAGTCAGATCATTTTCTTCGATCCCGAAAAGGACTACTCGTTGCAAGAACAAACCCGGGCGGGCCAATCGATCCAGTCGTTTCGGGAACTTTCCCATCAATTGGACCGTTAAGCCGCAAATAGCGCTTGCTTAATGAGCTTTCAGTATGAGAAGTTCCACTCCTTTTGATGGCCGAATTGTTCAGTTTTGAACCGGAAGCCAAGTCAGACTGTTGAATGTCAATGGATAAGCTAACGAAAACCACCGGGATCGCGTTGCTGAAAAAGCTGCGAGAGATTCGCCAATTTGAAGAACGGATCATTCCGCTGTATCCCACCGATGTCATGGTGACGCCGGTCCATCTGCACATCGGCCAGGAGGCCGTGCCGGTGGGCGTCTGTGCACATCTCACTGCGGCGGACACGATCTTTTTTGGACACCGGACCCATGGGCCCGCCTTGGCGAAGGGCATGGACATGAACAAGCTCATGGCCGAATTATATGGCCGGACGACGGGTTGCTCGCGCAGTTATGGCGGATCAATGCATGTCGTCGATCCAGCGAACGGCATGTTGGGCTCATCGGCCATCGTAGGTGGGAGCATTGCGCTGGGTGTGGGTTCAGCCTTGGCGGCCAAATTATCCGGGCAGGATCGCATTGCCGTTTCTTATTTCGGGGATGGCGCGATGGATTCAGGGGTTTTCTGGGAGAGCATCAATTTTGCCGCTTTGAAACAGGTGCCGGTGCTTTTCGTCTGCGAGAACAATTTGCTGTCCAACACGATGACGCAAGCCGAGCACTTGTTCGCCAAGCCGACGGCGGTGGTGCAAAACTTTATGCCGGCGTTTTCAGCGGATGGAACCGACGTGCAAAGCGTTTATTCCGTGGTGGGCGAGGCCATTGCTCACATTCGCACCAAGCGCCAGCCGGCGTTTGTCGAATGCCGGACCAAGCGGTGGATGAAACATCAAGGCGTGGACCGCGACGATCTGACCTACAACAAGGTGGATCCGAAGCAGGATGACCCGATTTGGAAACTGGAGCAGGGATTGCTGGAAAACTCCATGATCACGGAGGCCGAAATCAAGCAGATCACAAAAGACATCGAGTTGCGCATTGATGCGGCCATCGAGTTCGCGCAGAACAGCCCGTTCCCCAACGCGGAAGATTTGGTAAGAGAGGTTTAATATGCCCTGGAGTCGAATTGAACAAAGCCACAGCGCGGCCGACAGCGGCCGGATTATCAGTTATAAGGACGCGATCCGGGAGGCCATCGACCAAGCGATGATCCATGATCCGCGGGTTTTCGTGATCGGGCTGGATGCCGACGACAAGTTCGGCGCGTTTGGAACCTTGCTCGACATGACCCACCCCGAGCGGATCATCGGAACTCCAATTTCAGAAAATGCGATGACGGGCGTCGCGTTAGGCGCAGCGGTTTCCGGGATGCGACCGTTGTACGTTCATTTGCGAGTCGATTTCATGCTGCTGACGATGGATCAGATCGTGAACTATGTCGCCAAATGGCGCTACATGACCCAAGGCCAGGTCAAGGTGCCGATCGTCATCCGGGCGGTGATCGGGCGGGGTTGGGGCTGCGGTGCGCAGCACTCGCAGACATTGAGTTCGTTTTTCACTCATATCCCGGGGCTCAAAGTCGTCATGCCATCCACGCCATACGATGCCAAAGGGCTTTTGCTGGCCGCGATCAAAGATGATTATCCCGTGATCAGCATCGAACACCGGTGGCTGTACAAAAACACCGGTGGTGTGCCGCAAGAACTCTACACGGTGCCCTTGGGTAAAGGTCGCATTTTGAAGTCGGGCAACAGCCTGACGGTCGTGGCAACCTCGGCGGCGGTCATTGACACCTTGAACGGTTGTGAGAAGCATAATCTCGATGTGGAAGTCATCGATCCCCGGACGTTGAAACCGCTGGACGAGGGTATGATTCTGGAATCGGTTGCCAAGACCGGGCGGCTGCTGGTGGTGGATTATGATTATCCTTCATGTGGTTTTGCCGCGGAGGTCTGCGCCATGGTGGCTGAAAAGGGGTTTGCCTCGTTGAAAGCGCCGGTGCAGCGTTACACGTTCCCGGAATCTTCCATGCCCGCCAGCGGTATCTTGGAACGGGCCTATTATCCCAACCCCGATAAGATCGCGGCGCGCATCAAAGAGATGCTGGCGGAACAGCCGGTTCTGAGCCGGGCTTAGCCAGGAGATAATTGCATGATGCTGATCACGGGAGGCACGGGCTTTGTTGGTAAACATCTGCAGGCCGAGCTGACCCGGCGCGGCGTCGAGCACCATGCATTCTCTTCCAAGCAGTATGATTTGACGATCCGCGAGCAGGCGGAAGCGGTCTTTGCCGCTCATAGCAAGGCCAGCGTGATTGTTCACATGGCCTGCTATCAGGCGGCGGGGGAATTCCCGGCCAGGCATACCGCGGAACAATTTCACGTTAACAACCTGATTCACCTGAATGTCCTGGAGAGCTGGCGCAAGTTTGCTCCGCAGGCAAAGCTGATCGCGGTTGGCTCCTCCTGCGCCTATCCCAGCAAGCCGGGAGCCTTGACGGAAGATCGGTTCATGGACGGCGAGATCCACGGGAGCGTCTATTCGTACGCGTTTACCAAGCGGCTGCTGTTCACGGGGATGACCGCGTACAATGACCAGTACAAGCTCAACGGAACCTACTTGATCCCGGCGACAATGTACGGCGAGCATGATGATTTTCATCCTGAAACCGCCCATGTTTCCGGAGCCTTGGTGGGCAGGTTCGTCAAGGCGGTGAAAGAAAACCAGCCCTCGGTTGAGATTTGGGGAGACGGAACCCAGGTGCGGGATATCATGTATGTACAGGACTTTATTGGCGCTTTGCTGCATCTGATACCGCAATGCGACCGGGACATCATCAATGTCGGGCCGGGCAGGGGCACTTCCATCAAGGACTTGGCCTTTGCCATCAGCCGCGCCGCCGGCTATGGAGGGGAACTGGTGTTCAACGCCTCACGCTACGTGGGCGTGAAAGAGAAGTTCATCGAGACGGGCAAGTTTGTTCAGAAGTACCAGGGCAGTGTCAGCAACGAATTGGCCCCCGGCATTCAACGGACGGTCGATTGGTATGCAATGAATTACAACGAGATCAAGGATCGACGGAAGTTCATCTAAACGGGCTTCGGTCTGAGCGCTTGGCTGAACGGTGCAACCATGTATATTGTTGAGCAATGAACCGGCAACTCGACGTTTTATTTGTAAATCCTGATTCTTCCGCTCAAGCCTATCAGGATTTGAGCAAGGATTATTCCGCCATCGAAACCCCCACCTGGTGTTTGCTGTTGGCGCAGAGTTGTCGGGCCAAGGGTTTTGGCGTCGCCATCCTCGACTGCGGAGCCGAGCGGTTGTCGGAAGCGGCGGCCGTGAAAAGAATCGGTGAAGCGAATGCGAGGTTGGTGTGCTTTGTGGTTTACGGCCAGAACCCGAATTCCGGCACCACCAACATGATCGGAGCCACGTCCCTCGCCAGCCGGGTGAAGGAAGCGCAGGGCGACGCCATTATTTGTTTTGTGGGCTCGCATGTGAGCGCCCTGCCGGCGGAGGTGCTCGCGCACAAGGACATTGACCTGGTGCTTTTGAACGAGGGCGTTTATGCGCTGCATAACCTGCTGAAGACCGATCTGAAGCATGACTTGGAGAAAATAAAGGGTATCGGCCACAAGCAAAACGGGGTGCCGCAATTGAACCCGCCGGAAATGGTGGTGCCCCACGAGCGGATGGACATCGACCTGCCGGGTTACGCCTGGGACCTGCTTCCCTATCGCGAGAAGCCGCTGGACCTTTATCGAGCCCACTTCTGGCACGCGGAATTCAACCATGAGTTGCGAACGCCCTTTGCCGCCATCTACACCTCGCTCGGATGCAAATTCAAGTGTGATTTTTGCATGATCAACATTGTGAATCGAGTGGACAATGCTGACGGCACGGTTTCGGCCAATTCGCCGAACATGCGATTCTGGTCGCCGGGTTTTATCATCGGAGAATTTGAAAAGCTGGCGCAGATGGGGGTAGAGACCATCCGCATTTCCGATGAAATGTTTTTCCTGAACAAGAATTATTTCGAGCCGTTGCTGAACTCGATTGTCGATCGCGGATACAAATTCAGGATGTGGTCCTACTCGCGGGTCGATACGGTCCGGCCAAATTATCTGGACCTGTTCAAGCGCGCGGGCATCGGTTGGCTGGCGCTCGGCGTGGAAGCGGCGAGCCAGAGCATCCGTCGGGAGGTCTCCAAAGGTTCGTTCCAGGAGGTGAACATCCGGCAGGTGGCGCAGACCATTCAAGACCACGGGCTCAACATCATCTCCAACTACATTTTTGGATTTCCCGATGATACGATGGAAACGATGCAGCAAACGCTGGATCTCGCCCTGGAGTTGAACACCGAGATGTCCAACATGTATCCCTGTCAGGCGCTGCCGGGGAGTCCGCTCTACAATACAGCCCGGGCCAATGGTTGGGCGCTGCCGGATTCCTACGCGGGATACGCGTTTCTCTCGTATGAGAGCCAACCATTGCCCACCAAGCATTGCTCGGCGGCGGAAGTCTTGAAATTCCGTGATGAAGCTTGGCAGAAATATTTTTCCAATCCGGCTTTCCTGAGCTTGGTCGAGCGGAAGTTTGGGGCGCCGCAGCGGGCCAATGTCGAAGCCATGGCCAAGATAAAACTGCGCCGCAAGCTGCTGGGCCATCCCGCGTAAACCGGCCAGGATCCTTACCGACGGGCTTTGCCATGGCCAATCTGAGCATCATTATTCTTTCGCATAATAAGCCGGCTTTCGTAAAGGAGGCCCTGCAAAGCGTGCTGGACCAGACGCACCAGAATTGGGAGGCAATCTTGATCGATAGTGGGGTGCTGCTGAAGCAGGGTTTCTTTGATTACATCACTGACAAACGCATCCGGGTGATTGCCTCCGGGGAAAGCGCCGAGCAGGCCAAGAAGACCAACATGGCGAGTTGGTGCTTCAACCGGCTGATCCGGGCGGGAGAACTTCACGGCGAGCTCGTCATGTATTTGTGTGATGATGACATCTTGTATCCGCAAGCTTTTGAAACATTTTGGGGCTTCTACACTGCGCATAACCGGGAACCCCAGGCAATGTATGCTTCGCAGGATATCGGCTTGGTGGACTCCCAAGGGGCAACCCAGATCATCGGCAAGCGGATCGCGGACCGGCCAGCCGGCCGGTTTTGCAAAGGCAGGAAGCTGGATTGCGAGGTTGATTACCTCCAGTTCTGCCATTCAAGGGCGATCCTCGAAAAAATGCGCGTGGCTTATAGGACTGACGAGTACCATCCGGAAGACTTGCGCCGGCGCGCGTATGCGGACGGGGTGTTCATGGAAAAAATTGGCAGTCTCACCAAGATCCATAATATTGA
>JAQGOT010000712.1 GCA_028293465.1 Pedosphaera sp.
CGCTATGCGGCACAATCGGGCATTCACCCGATGATCTGCACCAACGGCTCGCTCTGGACGGAACAGAACATGCGCGACCTGGCGAGCGACGGATTGAGCAGCGTCATCATGTCTATCGATTCGCATGAAGTGACGAAGCACGAGAAGAACCGCGGTTTGCCGGACGTCTGCCGCAAGATCAAGCATGCGAACGAGGTGTTCGCCGAATTGGGCATTCAAACCACCGCCAGCGTCACGGCGAGCAAGCTGATCGATGATTACGACAAGCTGCCGGATTTCCTCAAGACCCTCGGTTTCACGAGCTGCACGTTCAGCTATCCGCTGACCTCGCTGGCTTCCAGTTATCTCAGCTTCAGCGACTCGAGCCTGGTCAGTTACAAAACCGACGAGTTGATCGGCGTGTTCGAGAAGATCAAGCAGATGAAGGCGCGCAGCGGTTTCCCGGTGGTCAATCCCGCCGAGTCGCTCTCGGAAATGCAGCGCCATCTCCGCAAGGAACCGGAAAAGTTCGGCTGCCTCGGCGGTCACAAGTATTTTTACCTGGATTGGAACCTGAACCTCTATCGTTGCCACGCTTGGGAAACGCCCATGTGCAACATCTACGACTTTGACCAGTCCAAGCTGATCCGCGACGGCTGCACCCGCTGCATGATCGATTGCTACCGCGACCCGAGCGTGATGCAGTTCGTGGCCATCAGCGCCAGCGATGCTTATCAGAACGTCAAGAAGGGCAAGCTTATCGCCGCCGCCAAGAACGTGTTCGACCGCCGCAATCTCACCTCGCTCAAAGCGGTGTGGGACGACCGCAAGTGGATCGGGGACGTTTAGGCAGCCTCGACGCGATAGCCATTCGCGAGCAGGGCCAGGTGAGGTTTGCCTTTCCCCGCTGAAGAGTGAAAAGTCGAAAACCATTCTGCGTTCTGGCTCATGATGCAAATTGTGCCGCCCTTTCAGGGCTCACGAATCTGCTTGTCTGCATTTCCTGGGGCTTTACCCCAGGCTATCACATTGCGGGCTTTCAGCCCGGAGGCACCTCAGCGAAAGGACACGTCCCACCCTCGGCTTTTCGAGGGCAGCCGCGGCGAAGCAACTGGGCCATCCCATAATCTCTTGTGCCTGCCCGGCTTCTGAATAATGATCCCGCCAAACCCGTCCATAGAACGTCGCTGTTGCTCAATCTTGCACGCCGCCGCGTACGGATTCCGCAACGCGAGAATTAGCTGCTGGCAAATTGAGGGCTGATGCCTTTTCATACCATTCCAAATGAAGCACGGTCGCCTGAGTAACATCGTCCGCTGGCCGCAGATCGCCTCCACAAAGCGAGCCGCCCGACTTTCCCTCGCTGCCAGCGCCCTGATGGTTGCACAAGCCACGGTGACCGCGACTGCAGCGGAGGCCGCCCAACTGCCGCCCGCTTCGACTGCGACGGTTGATTTCGCAAAGGACATCCAGCCCGTTCTCGCCAAGAACTGTTACTCCTGCCACGGGCCGGATCGCCAGAAGGCAGATTTGCGTTGGGACGTGAAAGCCATTGCCTTTAGAAACGGGGAGCACGGCCCGGCCATTATTCCGGGGAAGAGCGCGGAGAGCCAGATGATCCAATTGGTGGCCGGCGTGAATCCGGACATGATCATGCCCGCCAAAGGCGACCGCCTCACGAGCGAACAGATCGGGTTGTTGCGCGCCTGGATTGATCAGGGTGCGAAGTGGCCGGATGGACTTGATCCCGCAAGTTATGCGGAGAAGCGAAATCACTGGGCGTTTAAAGCGCCGGTCCGGGCCGCATTGCCGCCGGTGAAGAATAAGAAGTGGGTTCGCAATGCCATCGACCGGTTTGTGCTGGCCCGGTTGGAAAAGGAAAAACTGCACCCTTCCCCCGAAGCGGATCGCATTACGTTGATCCGCCGCCTGAGCCTCGACCTGACCGGCCTGCCGCCGACGATCAAGGAAGTGGATGCGTTCCTCGCGGACCGCAGCCCGAACGCCTACGAGAAGCTCGTGGATCGCTTGCTCGAATCGCCGCATTACGGGGAACGCTGGGGTCGCCATTGGCTCGACGCCGCGCGGTATGCTGACACGAACGGTTATGAGAAGGATTTGCCGCGCTCCATTTATCCTTATCGTGACTGGGTGATCAACGCCTTCAATCGCGATCTGCCGTTCGACCAATTTACCATCGATCAACTCGCCGGCGATCTGCTTCCGAACGCGACGTTGGAGCAGCGGGTCGCCACCGGGTTCGAGCGCAATTCCATGATCAACGAGGAAGGAGGCGTTGACCCGGAAGAGTTCCGCGTGGCGGCCATCGTCAACCGCGTGGAAACCACCGGCAAGGCGTTCCTCGGGCTGACCATCAATTGCGCCCAATGCCATACGCACAAATACGACCCCATCTCGCATAAGGAGTATTACCAATTCCTGGCCTTCCTGAACAACGACGACGAACCGCTGTTGGAGGTGCCAACCCCGGCGCAACAAACCAAGCGGACGGATATTCTAAGCCAGGTGGCGCGGATTGAGGATGATGTGCTCACGAAGGATTCGGGCATCGGAACAAGACAAGCGGACTGGGAAGAACAGATGCGCGAGGAAGTGGTGAATTGGAAGGTGTTGTATCCCGCCGAGTATTACGGTGCTGTTGGCACCATGTTCACCAAGCTCAGCGATCAATCACTGCTCGCCACCGCTTCCAGTCCGCCGATCTCGACTTACACCGTGACCGCCAAGACCGAGCTTAAGGACATCACGGCCTTTCGTTTGGAAGCATTGACCGATCCGAATCTGCCGCATGGCGGCCCGGGCCGCGTCGGACACGGCAATTTTGTGCTGACCGAATTCAGCGTGGACGCGGTCTCGGCGGATGGCCAAACCACCAACCACATCGTTCTGCGCAATGCCACCGCCGATTTCTCCCAGCCCGGTTTTTCGGTCGAGAATGCCATCGATGGCAAAGCCGAAGCCAAGCATGGTTGGGCGATCGATGGCGGGCCGGGCGGGGTCAACCAGGACCGCAAAGCCGTGTTCGAAACCAAGCAGAATGTGCACCTCGACGAAGGCACGACGCTGGTGTTCACCCTCAAGCAACTCTTCGGGAGCGAACACACGCTCGGACGCTTCCGTCTTTCCGCCACCTCGCAGGCCGAACATCCCATCCGCGCGGACCCGCTTTCGAAGCACGTGCGACAACTCGTGGCCCTGCCGGTTGACCAGCGCACTCCTCCGCAAAAGCGGGAGGTCTTCAGTTTTTACCGGACTCTCGATGACAAATGCGAAGCGGCCAACAAACAGATCGCCGAGTTGATGAACGGCTGGCCGCAAGCGGACACCACCATGGTGCTGGCCCCGCGCCAGGAACTGCGTGAGACCCACATTTTCAAACGGGGCGACTTTCGCAACCCGCTGGAAAAAGTTTCGCCGGGTGTGCCCGCCTTTCTGCCGCCCCTGCCCGAGGGCGCGCCGCGAAATCGCCTCGCCCTCGCCAAATGGTTGGTGGATGGGAAAAATCCGCTGACGGCGCGGGTGATCGTGAACCGATTCTGGCAGGGGTATTTCGGGCGGGGCATCGTGATCACTGCGGAGGATTTCGGCACGCAAGGGGACAAACCTTCGCATCCGGAACTGCTTGATTGGCTGGCGTGTGAATTCATGGAACGCGGGTGGAGCATGAAAGCCGTGCACCGGCTGATCGTGGAATCGGCCACTTACCGCCAATCCTCCAAGGTCACCTCCGAGCTGTACGCCTTGGACCAGTACAATCGCCTGCTTGCCCGCGGACCACGTTTCCGCGTGGAAGCAGAAATAGTCCGGGACATCGCCCTCTCGGCCAGCGGTCTGCTGAGTTCCAAAATTGGCGGCCCCAGCGTTTATCCTCCCATCCCGGATGGCGTGCTGAATTTAGCTTATGGGGCGCCGATGAAATGGGAAACCAGCATGGGCGAAGATCGCTATCGTCGCGGTCTCTACACCTTCTGGAAACGCTCGGTGCCGTATCCCGGGCTTTCCATCTTCGACGCACCGAATGCCGACACCGCGTGTGTGCGGCGCGTCATGTCCGACACGCCGTTGCAAGCGCTCACCACGCTGAATGACACCGTCTTCCAGGAAACGGCGCAGGCGTTGGCTTTGCGCATTTGGAAGGAAGGTGGAGCGAATGATCGCGACCGGGCCATTTACGCCTTCCGACTCTGCACCGCCCGCAAGCCGGACGCGGTGGAACTGGAGCGCCTGCTGGCCCTCGTGAAGGAAAAAGAAAGCTACTTCGAAAACCGCACCACCGCGGCGGTGCAGGTGTCTTCGACTGATCCGAAGAATGCGCCGGAAAATGTGAATTTGCACCAAGTCGCCGCCTGGACACTGGCGTCACGGGTGCTGCTGAATCTGGATGAGACCATTACGAAAGAGTGATTGAAATGACCAATGTCCAATGACCAAGGCCCAAAGAAAACTCAATAGCCAAAACCCAACCGCGTCGGTGAAATATCCGATCCTTGGTCATTGGACATTTCGGAAAGGATCACATGAACTATGAGAAAGAGTTAAAGCAGGAGGCCGGCAAACTTCTCACCCGGCGTTGGTTCTTTCGCGATTGCGGATTGGGATTGGGAGCGATTGCCCTCGGAACCCTGCTGAACGACAAAAAGCTGTTCAGCGCCAACTCGCCGGCGATGGCCACGGACCCGCTCGCTCCCAAGCTGCCGCATTTTGCGCCCAAGGCCAAACGCGTCATCTATCTTTTCCAGGCCGGCGCCCCCAGCCAGCTCGACTTGTTTGATTACAAGCCCACCTTGGCAAAATACGACGGTCATCCAGTGCCGGCGGAACTGGTAAAAGACCAGCGCTATGCGTTCATCCCACGCGATGCGGCCTTGTTCGCCAGCCCCTTGAAGTTTTCGAAGCACGGCCAGTGCGGCGCGGAACTCTCGGAAGCCCTGCCCCACCTCGGCGAAGTGGCCGATGACATCGCCATCGTGAAATCGATGACGACGGACGCCTTCAATCACGCTCCGGCGCAGATTTTCATGAACACGGGCGCGACCCAGTTAGGGCGCCCGAGCATGGGTGCATGGATCTAGTACGGATTGGGCAGCGAGTCCCAATCCTTGCCGGGATTTGTGGTGTTGAGTTCCGCTGGCGGGACCAGCGGCGGTGCTTCGAACTGGGGCTGCGGCTTTCTGCCGACGGTTTTTCAGGGCGTGCCGTTCCGACGTTCCGGCGATCCCATTCTCAGTCTTTCCAACCCCGCCGGCGTCACCCGGCAAATCCAGCGCGAATCGCTCGATCTGCTCAAGGAACTCAACCAGCATCATATGGAGAGCGTGGGCGATCCTGAAATTGCCACCCGCATCAACGCCTTTGAAATGGCATATCGCATGCAGTCGAGCGCGCCGGAGTTGATGGATATCTCCAAGGAATCAAAAGAAACCCTGGCCATGTACGGCGCGGAGCCGGGCAAGAGTTCATTCGCCAACAATTGCCTGCTGGCGCGGCGGTTGGTGGAACGCGGCGTCCGTTTCGTGCAGCTCTACCACGAGGCCTGGGATCACCATAGCGAGGTCATCAAGGGCGTGAAAGATCAGTGCGGACTGACCGACAGACCGGCGGCCGCGTTGATCAAAGATCTGAAACAGCGCGGTTTGTTGGAGGATACCTTGGTAATCTGGGGCGGCGAGTTCGGCCGCACGCCGATGGTGGAAACGAACGAGGCGGCCGGCCGGAAAATGGGGCGCGATCATCATCCCCAAGCGTTCACCATGTGGCTGGCCGGTGGCGGCATCAAGCCCGGTCTCACCCTTGGCAAGACGGATGATTTTGGGTTTCACATCACCGAAGATCGTGTCCACGTTCACGATTTGCACGCGACGCTCCTGCACCTGCTGGGCTTCGACCACACGAAGCTAACCTACCGCTTCCAAGGCCGGGATTTCCGCCTCACCGATGTGGAAGGGCAATTGGTGGACAAGCTCATCGCCTGAGCCTGGGCTGCCGGGCTACTGATGGGCGGCAACCGGCGAGGCGGCTTCCGGAAGTGCTTTGCCGGCTTGTGCGGCGACAATCTCACTTTTAACTTCGGCAATATCCCGTTGGAACTCCGGGCTCGTCTTCAGCTCGCGAACGATGGCCTGGGCGAACACGCGCCCGGCGTAGATATCAGTTGGGTAGTGTCTCGCGATCCAGACGCGATGCCAGCCAAGGTTGCGGCCCACAGCCAGGATGTCCTCGCGTTTGTTGGGAAATATATCGACAAGGATCAAGG
>JAQGOT010000413.1 GCA_028293465.1 Pedosphaera sp.
GCTTTTCCGGCAGCCGATGGCGCAACCATCTCGAACAACACTTACACCATGGTCGTACGAGCCGATGGAGCAACTACCGCCGTCGAGTATAACATTGCTGACAGCAACGCCGCGAACGACGATGCGGTCACCGGCCTGTCCAATGGGAACGGTCTGAGCAACGGTGTCCCGGTCTTTGCCCAAGCCCGGTTGGTTTCGCCCGACTCAACGCTTGACCTGCAGTATCCCAGCCAGCCGCGCGAGTATCGTTTCAACTTTGTGGCCGTGCCCAATTCCGGCACCGCGACCATCACCGTCCGCTTGAAGAAACTGACCACCACGGTTTACACGAATCGTTTCACGACGCGCACACGCACGGTCAATACTGCGGCTCCGACTCAGATCGTTCACATCAGCGCCCCCGCCACTGACGGCCAGGTTTTACGTTTGAAGCCGAATGACCTTTACACCATTCAAACCTGCTTCAGCACGAATCTCTACACGAATGACATCACCCTGTTCTCAATTTACATCAATGGGGTGTTCCAACCGCGCCTGGCCACCAACGGCTCGCCTTTATATTTTATCCAAAGCCCAACGTGCGGCTCCGGGTTCATGACACTGGGTTACCGCTGGACCAATGCCAGCCCCGGGTCCAACATCATCCAAGTGACCGTCACAAAAAATCCCGCGGTGATGGACACCCGGACGGTTACGGTGGTCAATCCCATCTTCAACATCACCAGCTTCACGCCCGGACTTTCCGGCGGCTCCATCGTCTGGGACAGCGTGCCGAGTGTGAACTACCAGGTCTGGGCGACCACCAATCTGCTCATACCGATGGTCCCCATCAGCACCGTGATTCCGGGCAGCGGCTCGTCCACGTTCTACTTTGATCCCGCACCGGACACGACGAACAAGTTTTATCGGATTCAACTGTTGCCATGACCCTCAACGCACGACCCGATCTGTCCAAATGTTTGTCTGTGATGGCAGCTCGTCTGGCGGCAGGGCTGATGCTTGCGGCCTTTCTCGCGCTTTGCGGCGGTGCGCGGGCGGAGACAGACTATTCCAAGGAGAAAGCGCACGCGACACCGGCCTGGTTGCGAGACGGGGTGATTTATGAAATTTTTCCGCGCAACTTTTCCGCGACGGGAAATTTTAAGGGCATCACCGCGCGACTGGATGAACTGCACGAACTGGGGGTCAACATCCTTTGGCTGATGCCCATCCATCCAAGTGGGAAGGAAAAAAGCAAGGGGACGCTGGGCAGTCCCTATGCGGTGAAGGATTATTATGCGATCAATCCGGATTACGGCGTAGCGGAAGATTTGAAACACCTGGTCGCCGAAGCGCACAAGCGGGGCATGAAGGTGATCATCGACATTGTTGCCAACCACACGGCTTGGGACAGCCTGTTGATGGAGCACCCGGAGTTTTATAAACAGGATCGTAACGGCAAAATCATCCCGCCTGACCCGGGGTGGACGGATGTGGCCGGGTTGAATTACAGCAATCCCAAATTGCGCGAGTATATGCTCGCGATGCTGAAGCATTGGATTGAACCCAAAGGATTTGATTTGGATGGTTTTCGCTGCGACGTGGCGTACATGGTGCCGACCGGTTTCTGGGAAGAGGCGCGCGCCACGCTCGCCCAGGTGAAGCCGGATATCATGATGCTTGCCGAAGCCAGCGCGCCGGATTTGTTGGTCCACGCTTTCGACATTGATTACGCCTGGCCGATGCTTCACACCATGAATGAAGTGCTCGCCAACAGCGCGCCGGCCTCGGAGTTCAAGAAGACCTGGGATGCTGACCGGCAGAAATTTCCACAAGGTTCGTTGCACCTGCGCATTTCCGACGATCACGATGAAACGCGGGCCGTTGCAAAGTTCGGACTCAAAGGGGCGCTGGCAGCTTCAGTGTTGATGTTCTCACTCGACGGCGTGCCATTGCTTTATAACGGCATGGAAGCTGGTGATGCCACAGAATCGGGCGACCCGGCCCTCTTTGAGAAAATGCCGATCTTCTGGCAACCCCGTGAACGCCCCCCCGCTGCGGGCCATCTACCGGGATTTGATCAAGCTGCGCAGCCGCTATGCCCCTTTCCGGAGCGACCGCGTCATCTGGTTGAAGAATTCGGACGAAACCAATCTGGTCACCTTGATGCGGTTGGATGACCAGGACGAATTTGTAATCGTGATCAACTTTTCCAACCGCCCCGTGATGGCGGAGGTTTCAGTGATGAACGCCCAGGAGTTCAAGCCCATCACCCCCTGCGTAAAAGAAACTCCGGCCGGTTTTCCCCTGCTCGCGTTGAAAGGTTTCGAATACCGGATCTATCACCGCCACATGTCCCGTTGAGCATGGCCGCCTAACGCAGGCGGATCTCCATGGCGGAACTGCTATTGCGAAACTCGAACGCGCAAATCCCCGTTGTCGGATCGAAGTGGCTGGCCACGGGGCGGCCATTCAGCTTGATGCGAAATTGCCGCGTAACTCCGCGCAAAATCACCCGCCAGGTTTTGATGTCTCCAGCCCGACTCCCTTTGGTGGGCGAGAACTGAAGCGTGCCTCCACGCTGACCGATGGCTGCTTTGATCTGGCGTTCGCTGAGTTCGCCGGCAGCATAACCCATTGAAATACCATCATCCTCATGCCAGTTCAGAACGCTTTCCGCCCCCGGCCAGAGGTGGAGGTTCACTGTCTCCACCGGTTTTTCCCCGACAAACTGCTGCACCGCGCTCATCGGCAACATCGCCCCGGCACGGACGAAGAGCGGGATGACATCAACGGGCGCGGGCGCCAGAATGTTCCGCCCACCGGCGTGGCTTTCGCCGGTCCAGAAATTGAACCAGTTGCCGTGCGGCAGATAAACGCTCCGGGCCGTGGCACCCTGACGAAGAATCGGCGCGACGAGCAGGTCCGGGCCGAGCATGAATTGGTCGCCCGCCGCCACCGCCGCCGCGTCGTCCTGGTAATGCCAAAAGAGCGGGCGCATGATGGGCGTGCCGTGGTGGTGCGCCTCCACGAACAACCCGTAGAGATAGGGGAGCAACTGGTAGCGCAGTTCGATGTAACGCCGGCAGATGGACTCCACTTTGGGACCGAACGCCCAAGGTTCCTGGTCGATCGTGCCAAGGTTCGAGTGGTTGCGATAAAAGGGCGTGAACGTCGCCATCTGGAGCCAGCGCACCAACAGCTCGGGCGTGGTGTTGTCCATGAACCCGCCGATGTCCCCGCCGCAGAAAGGCAGCCCGCTCACGCTCAGGTTCAAAAACATTTGAATCGCGTCGGAAAGGTGTTCCCAAATGGAGCTGTTATCCCCGGTCCAAACCATGGCGTAGCGTTGCACGCCGGCGTAACCGGCCCGGGTGATGACAAAAGGGCGGGCGTTGGGTTGCTCGGCAAGCGCGCCATTCCGTGAGGCGCGCGCCATCTGCATGCCGTAAAGATTGTGGGCGGAGCGATGGCGCATCGGGCCGGTGTCCGCGGCATGGCGAGACTCCTCCGGCAGCGTCTTGGTGGGCAGCGCGAAGTTAGCCGGTTCATTCATGTCGTTCCAAAAACCAACCACTCCCAGCTTCAACAATCCGGCTTGCTCCCGGCCCCACCATTGGCGGACTTCCGCCCGGAGAAAATCCGGGAAACGCGCCTCCCCGGGCCAGACCTTCCCGATGTAGTCCTTCTTGCCGTTGGGCTCCTTGACGAAGGCATTCACTGCCCGTCCGCGTTTCAACACCGCGAACTTCGGATCATCCTTCACGCCCGGATCAACGATCGTGACCACTTTGAACCCTTGCCGGGCGAGCTTCGCCATGAGTTGGGCAGGCTTGGAAAAGGTTTTGCCGAAGGTAAACACGCGGTAGTCATCCATGTGATGGATGTCGAGGTAGAGAACGTCGCAAGGGATTTTCCGGCGGCGAAAGTTGCGGGCGATCGTCTCGAAGCGCGCCCGGGTTTCGTAACTGTAGCGGCATTGTTGGTAGCCGAGCGCCCAACGCGGTGGCAGCGGCATCCGCCCCGTCAGATCCGTGTAGCGGGAGACCACGGTTTTCACCGATGGCCCAAGAAAAAGAAAGAGGTCAATCTCGCCTGAAGCCGCCTTCATCTGCCATTGATCCAACACGGTCTGGCCGAGGTCCCAGGTTTGGCGCGCCGGATTATCCCAGAACAACCCGGCGGCGCGTCCGGCCCGTAAGGAAATGGCAAAAGGAATGGAAACGTAGAGGCTGCGCAGGCTGGGGTGGATGGCGGGTGAATGACCCAGCACGTCGAGGTTCCAGAATTCGCGAATCAGTCCCCGCTTATTATAAGTTCCGGTCGTTTCTCCCAGTCCAAAGAGGCTCTCGCCTTCCATCAAGGAAACGGATAACCTGGCTTCTTCACCTGCGAATCCGGTTGCACCCGGCTTGGCGCTGAATACCGGACGGCCTTCTGCATCGGTGAGTTCCCAGGCGCCACCTTCCAAGCGCAAAACCAGCCGACCGCGAGAAGTTTGAAGGACGACCTGGCGGGTGGAATGATTTATCGCGGCCGACACAGCCGACCAATCCGTCTGACTCACCGCCCAGGAAGGTTGCCGGGAGAGCTGTTTCCCACTCGCGATTCGCAACCGAAAAAGGTTATCAGCGAGCACGCTGAGCTCGACGGTTTCATTTGCGGAATGCAGCAGAACGGATTGTGCAGCCACCCTGGAAACCGCGAGTTTGCCGACGGGACTGAATGCTGGCTGAACGGGCTTGCGCATGAGTGTATTTAACACCGGCAAGGTTGGTTTGTCACCGCTCAGTTTGGACTGATTTTCCTTCAGCAAAAGGCGGAATAATCTTGCTCGGAACGATTAAAAATGATGCAGTTAGCGCGTGAGCTCCCCAACACCCAAAGGCACGTTTACCGATGATTCCGCCCCCGACCGGCTCTCCTCAACCACGACTGTCAAAGTCAAAAGTACCTCCCCAAAACCGCGTCTGAGTTTCTGGCAAATTTGGAACATGAGTTTTGGGTTCATGGGGATCCAGATCGGCTTTTCGCTCCAAAACTCGAACGTCAGCCGTATTTTTCAAACCCTCGGGGCTAACGAGGATCAACTGCCGATCTTATGGCTCGCGGCGCCAGTGACGGGTTTGTTGGTTCAGCCCATCATCGGCCATTTGAGTGATCGAACCTGGGGACGGCTCGGTCGTCGGCGTCCTTATTTTCTAATGGGTGCCATTCTCGCTTCGCTCGGGCTGTTGATCATGCCGGACTCATCGATGCTTTGGATTGCCGCCGGCACTCTGTGGCTGCTCGACGCCTCCATCAATATTTCCATGGAACCATTTCGCGCGTTGGTAGCCGATATGCTGCCCAGTGAGCAGCGCACTGCGGGATTTGCGTTGCAAAGTTTCTTTATTGGATTGGGCGCAACCGTCGGTTCCTATTTGCCGTGGGTGTTGACGAACTGGTTTCACGTCAGCAACACCGCTGCGACTGGCAAGATCCCGCCGTCAGTGACGATTTCCTTTTACATCGGAGCTGCGCTCTTCATAGGGGCCATTGCCTGGACGGTAATCAGGACGCGGGAATATCCGCCGGAAGACCTGGCGGCGTTTGAGCGCAAGCGGGAGGAGACCAAGGGAATCGGACACGGGGTGAGTGAGGTCCTCAAGAATCTGATTCACATGCCCAGGACGATGGTTCAACTGGCGTTCGTTCAGTTTTTTACCTGGTTCGCACTCTTTGCAATGTGGATTTACACGACCCCGGCGGTGACCAGCCATGTCTTCAAGACTTCTGACACGACCTCATCACTCTATAACGAAGGAGCGGACTGGGTCGGAGTGATGTTCGGCACTTACAACGTATTCTCTGCTTTTGCGGCATTTTTGCTGCCCTGGCTGGCCATGAAAACCAGCCGAAAAATGGTGCACACCATCTGCTTGGCGTGCGGCGGCATTGGTCTGGCCTCCATGTTCGTTGTTCAGGATCACCATTTCCTGTTGGTTTCGATGTTGGGTGTGGGCCTGGCCTGGGCGAGCATTCTGTCCATGCCGTATGCCATTTTGGCGGGAGCGTTGCCGAAAGAAAACGTTGGGGTTTACATGGGCATCTTTAATTTCTTCATCGTCATACCGCAGATCGTGGCGGCGGGGTTGCTGGGCTTTT
>JAQGOT010000733.1 GCA_028293465.1 Pedosphaera sp.
CAACGGCTTTTGCATGGAGCCACAACACTTTCCCAATTCGCCCAACACGCCGAGCTTCCCGTCCGTGGTGTTGAAGCCCGGACAGGTTTACAAGAACACGATCATTTACCGCTTCTCGACGAAATAGCCCGTTGAGGCGGTCAAAAGTTGAACTGGTCGATATTGTCTTTATTGAAGATGAACGGCTTGCCGAGCAGGACATTGTCGCCTTTGATGTCCATCTGACCGAGGCGGCCGGACTTGAAGGTGTTGGCGCCGGGTTTGAGATCACCTTTCGCCAACGCCGCGGTGGCTTGGACGGTCAGGTAACCGAGGTCCACAGTTTTCCAGAGAATGACGCTCTGGGTGACACCGTCCTTGACGTAACGGCGGTTCTCGCCCGGCAGGCCCAATCCGATAACCTTGACCGTGCCCGCCTTGCCCGCTTGCTTGACCGCTTCAGCCGCACCGGGGACGGCGGGTGAGCAGATGGCCATCACCAGTTTCAGATTCGGATACGCGCTGAGCAGGGTGGTGGTTTCGCTCTGGGCCTTGTCCTTCAAGTCATCGCACGGGCGCACGACCATAAGCTTCATCTTGGGATATTTTTCAGCGAGGCGGGCTTCGATATTCTTGCGCCACTCGTTCATATTGGCGGCGGTGAGCGAGGCCGTGATGATGACAAACTCACCTTCCCCGCCCGTGAGTCGCGCGGCTTCGTCCATGAGGGTGTAACCGATACCCTCCGGCGTGGCCTGATTCACGAAAAACTCGCGGGCGTCGGGCGCAGCGTCGGAATCATAGGTCAACACCTTGATGCCTTTTTGCTTTGCCTTGCGCAACGCGGTGGAAATGCCTTCCTTGTTTTCGCAGGCGACCGCGATGCCATCCACACCGAGGGCGATCCAGTTCTCGACGATTTCATTTTGCTTGGCGGGATCGGGTTCGGTGGGGCCGTCGAAAAGCAATTCCAGTCCGAGTTCCTTGGCGGCTTCGTCAGCGCCTTGCTTGCAGGAAATGAAATAGGCGTTGCCTTTGCTCTTGGGCATGAGGGCGATCGTGAGTTTTTTGCCGGCGCTTTGATCCGCGGACCCGGACGGGGTGTTGGCGGATTTGCTGCAACCGGTCGCGAGGACGAGGCCGACGAGGGCGAGGAATGAAACTAGTTTTTGCATAGGCTTAATGAATTATCATTTGCAGGTTCAGCGAAAGTTTCCAAAACAAATCAACGGCTGGTCGTGATGGATGAACGGGTGAGGCCATGTGAGTTCAGGGCGTGGTTTGGTGAGCGATGGGGGCCACATTCGCCGCTGATTTGCGCGCGCGGAGTCCCGAGAGCAACTTTGGCAGGACGGAACTGGATAGCGCGAGCAGCAGGAGGCCGCCGGTCAACATGCCCGCGACTTCGCGGGGTTGGCGGGCGTGGACGAGGCCGTTGCTCAACACCGCGATCGCCGCCACCCCGAGGAGCGTGCCGTGGACAGAACCGATGCCGCCGAAAATGCTGGTGCCGCCCAGCACGACGGCGGTGATGGCGAAGAGTTCGTAACCGGTGCCGGCGTCGGCTTTTGCCTGGCCGAGCCGCGCGGTGTAAATGATGGCGGCCAGCGCAGCCACGATTCCCGCAAGCACATAGACGAGCGAAATGCGTCGCTCGACGGGAATGCCCGCGTAACGCGCTCCCTCGGGCGTGAAGCCGATGGCACGGAACGAGCGTCCGAAGGTTGTGCGATGGACGAGGAGCCAGACCGCGATGGCGACGACGATAAACACAGGCGCTTGCGCGGGGATGCCGAGCCAGCGTTCCTGGCCGAGGAATAGAAATGAGGCGGGGAAGTTGGTGAAGGTATCGGCGCCGTGCGTGATGGCTTCGGCGAGTCCGCGGAAAAGCGAGTAGGTGCCGAGCGTGACAATCAGGGGCGGCAGGCGAAGCCAGGTGATGAGCGTGGCGTTCAAGCCTCCGGCGAGCGCGCCAAAGCCCAGGGTGCAGAGACCCGCAACCATGAGCGACATTCCCGCGTCACGCCATAATTTGCCGAAGAGGATTGCGCACAAACCGAGCAGCGAGCCGACCGAGAGATCAATGCCGCCGGTGAGAATGATGGGCGTCATCACCAACGCGAGCAGGCCAATCTCGACGGTGTGGCGGACGATATCGAAGGTGTTGTCGAGTGAGCCGAAGTGGCGGCCCACGGAATTGAAATAAAGCCACTCCATTACAAGAACGAGCAGGAGCACGGTTTCGTGGCGGAACAGGAGGGCTTTCCAACCGGTGGCTTTGTGGTGCGGTGTGGACATGGTTAACGCTTTTCGCTCCGGGTGCGCAGGCCGTCCGCCACGACGGCTAGCAGGATGATTGCGCCTTGAATGGCTTTTTCCCAATACGCTTCGATGTGCAAATGAGTGAGCGCGGGGCTGATGCAGGCGAGCAACAGCAGGCCGGCGAAAACGCCCCAGAGCGTGCCGCGTCCGCCGGAGATGGCCACGCCGCCGACCACCACGGCGGCGATGGTCTTGAGTTCGAGGCCGGTGCCGGATTTGGGGTCCACTTGGGGCGATTGGGCGATGTTCATCATGGCGGCGAAACCGGTGAACGCGCCGATCAACACGAACGTTGAAAAGGTAACCAATTGCGGGCGGATGCCGGCCAGACGCGCCGCTTCGGCGTCGGAGCCGACGGCATGGACGAATCGCCCGGCGGAGAGATGCTTCATGGCGAGGGCCATCAGCACGAGCACGACCAGAGCGGTGATGATGAGCGCGCGTTGGCCGTTGGCCTGGCTGAGGCCGAGCCATTGGACGCCATCGGGCAGGTTCACGAATTCGCCCTGGCGCAACCAGCGCAAGCCTTCGCGCCACGTCACCATGGTGGCAAGTGTGACCACAATTGAGGGCAGGCGGAGACCGGCGACGAGGGTGCCATTGATGGCGCCCATCAACGCGCCGATGGCGATGGAAGCGGGCAGCACAAGGAACGGCGGCCATTTCAGGGCGGCGAGGAGTCCGGCGCAGACGCTGCAGACGGCGAATTGCGAGCCGACGGAGATGTCGATCTGCCGGGAGATGATCACGAGCGCCATGCCGCAGGCGACAACGAGCGTCGGGGCCTCGCGGGTCAGGAGGGAAAGGAGCGGTTGCGCTTGATAAAACGCGGGCGCGGCGACGGCGAGGAACAGCAACAGGATGCCCAGGGCGGCAGCGACGGAGAGTTCGCGAAAATGGCGTTTCAACATGAGCGCCTCCGGATCATGCCGCCACTCCTTTTTCAGCCTGGCCGAGCGCCGCAGCCATGACATCGTGGGCGAGGGAGCCGCCGGGGAGCAGGGCGGTGATGGTGCCGCCGCGCATGACGGCGATGCGGTCGCTCATGCCGAGCACCTCGGGGAGATCGCTGGAAATCATCAGGACCGCGAGGCCTTCCTTGGCGAGGTGGCGGATGATCTTGTGGATTTCGCTTTTTGCGCCGACGTCCACGCCCTGCGTTGGTTCGTCGAGGATGAGCAATTTTGGTTTGGTGGCGAGCCAGCGGGCGAGTGCGATTTTTTGCTGGTTGCCGCCGCTGAGCGCACCGCCCGGAGCCTCGGGGCCGTAGGCTTTGATGTCGAGGTCGCGGATGTAATCGAGGGCGAGTTGGCGTTCCGCGCCGAGGCGGAGCCAAGCGCCGGGAAAAAGGCGCTGATGAATGGCCAGCGTGATGTTCGCCGCGATGGGCATTTCGAGAATCACGCCGTGGCGACGGCGATCCTCGGGAACATAGGCGATGCCGTGGGCCACCGCTTCGGGCGGCGAGTTGATGGTGAGGCGCTGGCCGTTGAGGAGGAGCTCGCCTTCGTCGGCAGGCGTCAGTCCGAAGAGGATGCGGGCCAACTCGGTGCGGCCCGCGCCGACGAGTCCGGCCAGACCGACGATTTCACCGGCACGGACGTTGAGGGTGACGTTGCGAACGCCGCTGGCGGCACAGCCGAGGTTCTTTAAGGAAAGAACGACTTCGCGGGGCGCGGCATCGCCGGGCGGATAGAGTTGGGAGACTTCACGGCCGACCATCAACTTGATGAGCGAGGCTTCGTTCATGTCATCGACCTTATTGGTGCCGACGCTTTCGCCGTCGCGGAGAACGGTGACGCGGTCGGCGAGGGCGAAGATCTCCTCGAGGCGATGGGAAATATAGATGACGCCGACGCCGCTGGCGCGGAGATCGCGGACGACGCTGAAAAGCAGGTGTTGCTCCTTTTGCGTGAGCGAGGCGGTGGGTTCGTCCATGATGACGATCCGGGCACCCGCGCCCAAGGCGCAGGCGATTTCGACGAGTTGCTGCTCGGGCATCGAGAGGCGGCGGACCTCGGTGTCGGCGTCGATGGCAGCGCCGATGCGCAGCAGGAGCTTTTGGGCGCGGGCGCGGCGCTCGGGCCAATTCACGCGACGGCCAACGGTGGCGGGTTCGAGGCGGAGCGCGATGTTCTCGGCGACCGTGAGAGCGGGGAATAGGGCGGGTTGCTGGTAAATGCAGGAGATGCCAAGCTCATGCGCCGAGGCCGGGGTGAGATGCGCGACCTGGCAGCCGCCGATTTCGATGGTGCCGCCGTCGGGTTGGTGGGCGCCGGTGACGACCTTGATGAGGGTGGATTTGCCCGCGCCGTTTTCGCCGAGCAAGGCGTGGACCTCGCCGGGGCGCAAATCAAACGAGACCCCTTTCAGCGCGCGCACCGCGCCGAAGGACTTGGTCACCGCTGATAATTGGAGCAGAGCTTTCAATCCACTGATTCCAGTCGCGCGCCTAACGTTTCATCAAAACATCCCGCTCATAATTTTTTGTTTCACCCAGCCAGGCCTCGCCGACGGGCACGCCCGCTTTCAGGCAATAGAGATCCCACACCGCGCCGAAGGGCAGGGACTTGAGCTCTTCCAGCAGCGCGAGGCGGGAGGTGTAATCGCCGGCGTCCTCGAACTCGCGCAGGCGTTCGATCGGTTCCAGGAGCGCGAACAACAGGGCCTTGAGCACCGCCCGGGTGCCGATGACCCAGGCCGCTACGCGGTTGATGCTCGCGTCAAAGTAGTCGAGGCCGAGGTGGACGCGGTCCAGGTATTGGCCGCGCACCAGTTCCGCGGCGATGGCCTGCAGTTCATCGGTGAAGGTCACCACGTGATCGCTGTCCCAGCGCACCCCGCGGCTGACATGCAACAGGATTTCATCGAGCCAGGTTAACACGGAGGAAATCTTGTCGGAAACCATTTCGGTGGGGTGAAAATGGCCCGTGTCCAGGCAGACCAGCTTGCGATGCTCGAAGGCATACCCCAGATAAAATTCATGCGAACCCACGACGTAACTCTCCGAACCGATGCCGAACAGCTTGGCTTCGACGGCGTCGCGGTTGAACCGCGCGTCCAGCGGTTGGGCGAAAATGGCGTCGAGCGATTCGGCGAGGCGTTCGCGGGGAGCTTTGCGGTCCACCGGCGTGTCCTTGTAGCCGTCGGGAATCCATTGGTTGGTGACGCACGGGGTGCCGAGCGCTTCACCGAAGGCCGCACCGATCTTGCGGCAGCGGATGCCATGCTCAATCCAGAAGGCGCGGATCGCGGCGTCGCGGTGCGACAAGGTGAAACCGCTGGCGGCTTGGGAGTGGGAGAAAAACGTGGGATTGAAATCCAGGCCGAGCCCGTGGGCTTTGGCCCAGTCCATCCAGCCTTGGAAATGGGTCGGTTCCAGTTCGTTGCGGTCCACTTTGCGATTGTCGGTTTCGGCGTAGCAGGCGTGGAGATTCAGGCGATGACGGCCGGGGATCAGGGATAAGGCTTTCTCAAGGTCGGCGCGCAGTTCTTGCGGCGACCGCGCCCGGCCCGGGTAATTGCCGGTGACGGCCAGACCGCCGCCGAGTTCGCCGGTGTTGTTTTCAAAGCCGGTGACGTCATCGCCCTGCCAGCATTGGAGCGAGATGGGAATGGTGGCCAAGCGTTTGAGGGCGAGGCCCACATCGACGCCCAGGCTCCCGTAGCGTTCCTGGGCCAGGGCGAAGGCCTGTTCGAGAGACTTCGGCGTGTTCGGCATAAATTACTGTGACGTCAAATGTTGAGATGGCGACCGGTGGCCAGTCAATTGGATTTGGAACAAGCTACCGGATGGGCGGGGTTTCGTCCTCCACTAAATCGCCAAAAAGCCGCACGATCTTGCCAGCGACTTTTTGGCTGCGTGTAACGAATCTGGAGGAGCGGATGACTGCGGGAGGCTGATCAGCGCGTCCGCCCGTTTCTTTCGTCGCCGATTCTTGTTTTTTGAGCAGAGCTTGGAAGAGCGCCCTGTTTTCCGGCTTGGTTGAGGTGATAAACTGTGCTTTCCTGAATCCATGCGCTCCTTGCTCATGTGGCCTCGGAGACACGGAAGCCGCCTCGGTGGCTGGCTGCTGCTGGTGGTGCCAGGTTTGGTGATGGCTCAACCGCCGGAGATCATTCCTCCCGAACTGCGTGGGGCGGTCCAACCGCAGGCAGCGGTGGCTCCCAACGGGAAGGTGTATGTGACGTTCGGCAGAGGCAGCTCGGTTTACTGCAGCGTCTCGACTAATGGCGGCGGCGCATTTCTCCGACCGGTGGAAGTTGCCAGCCTGCCGAAGCTGGCGTTGGGCATGCGGCGCGGCCCGCGCATCGTGGCCTCGAACAATCAAATCACGATTTCCGCGATTTCTCACGACGATGGCAACCTCTATTCGTGCACTTCCGAAAATGGCGGCGTTAGCTGGTCGAAGGGGGCACGGATCAACTCCGTCACCAACTCGGCTCGGGAAGGTTTGCACGCCATGGCAGGTGATGGGAACGGGATCGTTTACACCGTTTGGCTCGATTTGCGGAACAAGGGGACGCAACTCTGGGGTGCGCGTTCTGACGACCGGGGCAGAACTTGGGCTCGGGACGTAATGATTTATCAATCGCCCGATGGTCACATCTGCGAATGTTGCCATCCTTCCGTGCAGGTTTGTTCCGATGGCGCTGTCCGCGTGATGTGGCCGAACTGGCTGGGAGGCTCGCGGGACATGTACACGGCCAGCAGCACCGATGGCGGGAAGACATTCGGCACGGCCGAGAAACTGGGTGGCGGCACCTGGCCGCTGGGGGGTTGTCCGATGGATGGCGGAAGTTTGTCGTGGCCATACTCCACCTGGCGTCGTGGGGCGAACGTTTATCATAGCGGCGGCGGGTCCGGTGAGCATCTGCTGGGGAAGGGGACGCACCCGGTCGTTGGCGTGGGCAAAGAGGGAGCTTATTTTGTTTGGCAGATTGGTTCCCAGTTGATGTTGAAGAAGGGAGTGGCGGTGCAACCGGTTGTCTTCGCCGAAGGCGCCACTTATCCGGCAATGGCCGTGGCATCCGCCCAACAGCCGCCAGTGCTGGTGTGGGAATCCTTGACGAACGGCGTCAAAACCATTCTGGCTGAGGTTGTGCGATGATTGGAAGTTTGGCGTGAATCCGATGAGGCTTCAGTTGCCCGCGCCGATCCTTACTATTCGTATTTCCAGGCGACCCTGTTTGGTTCACGAGGGCGGTGCCGAGGTCAACCCTGATAAAATGTGGACAGATCTTGCAGCAAATCCGGACCGAGGATCAGCGGCTTTTGCGCGGTGCACGCCGTGCGGGCGGGCCTCGTGGCCACGAACAGACGAATTTTCAGATACTCAGGGTGGACGATGATGATGGTTTCCTGCTGATTACTTAGTTCCAGATGGTGGTGAGGATTCGGTGAGCCAAGCCAAGGATCCAGCGTGTCGGGTGGTTCACACAACGAAATGCCGTATTTTTCCGCAATCGTCCGCGCAAGCTTCTCCTTGGCCGGCACGACCCAGCCCTTCTCCGGGTACCAGTCCGACAGTTGCTGCCGCGGCACCTTCAGAGTCACAAACCTGTCACAATAACTAAGAAACGAGAATCCCGATTCGATCGGCAGGTCCGACTGGTGCAATAGCCTGGTAAATTCGTCATCGTTGAGTCCGTCTCCCACTCTCGCTCGAATTGCCCTGATCGCGTCCAGCAAATGTTCGCCGGACTTGGGAATGGCGTTGGCGTTGGCCGGGCTTGGATTGTTCATATGGTTCCACGCATTGTGTTCGCACCTATTAATAATTTTGCCCATGGCCCGACCACCTGCAAGCTGGCAGAACCCCGGGACGGGGCGTTCATGGACAGCGCCTAAAGTGGGCCGTGGGGCAAATGCCGGCAAACCTCCACGGGCCAGCCATGCCGGAGCAACTCGGCCCTCGATTCATATTCCCCACATCTCTCCACATGGAACGTGGCACCGTTGCCGATGGCGAGCAGCTTAAAAACCAGTTCCAAATCCCAAGCCGTGCCCTGCTCCGGTCTGAGCGTGAGGCGGTCCCAAGCCCCGGCGTAGGTGATGTCGTAAAGCATACCGGGCGACCGCGCCTCGATGCTGCCGGTTGCCTCGTGCCCATCAGGGAAGGTCAGAGTGCAGGTAACGGTAAGCATGATTCTAGAGCCGAACGGTTACGAGGCGCTTGGAATCTCGACCGTCCAGTTGTCGGGGGACGACTTGGCGATCCAAAACGATTCGGCCACCCCCACCAGCGGGGAGGTGTCCTCCACAATCACCCGCCAGGTCTTCACATCGTTCGAGGCCTGGATTTCAAAGGCAGCCCCCTTTGGGATGCGGGCTTTGAATTGGAATGCACCATAAGGGAAGCGGACAGCCGATCCCAATACGGGCGGGGCCGTTTTCGCCGTGTGCGAACCGGTCGCTCTGCCAAACCTTTGAAAATAGGAAGTCATGCTCATCAAGTGCTTTCTGTTAAGCGGCAAACCCGGTTGTCACCAAGCGTCCGCAATCCCGAGGTTAATGCCTCAAACCTGCAATGCAAGGGCCGCGGCTGGTTTACCGAAAAGACCTATAAACGCGTAGGACTGGGGCTGACGGAAGAGGAGATTCTGGCGTGAGACAGAGCTGGTGAGTTGCCACTCGCCATCGGCGCGACCCTGCGTGAGCTTGTCCGCCTGCTGGAATGGACGCGGGCCTTGCCGAGCGTAAAGGCCGCAACTCGCAGCCCTTGACTTTGCCGCTATGTGAAATCAAACCGCCGAGCGCTGAATGCCAGCGAGGAACCCTCACGCCACATCGAACAGCACGTCGTATGCTGGTGAGCCGCACCTCATCACAATCTCAGCCTCGTGGAGGTCTTGCTTCATACAAACGTTGAGTGCTGCCCAAGTGGTCGGGAAGGTTCGGGCTTCCGAAAAGTTGCCCCCCCATTCCCCCGCGTTGTTGAGCAACCTGAGGGACTTTTTCTGCCGCACGAATATCAATATTGAATCCATAATATCCCAACCACGCTCGGATTGAGTATGGCAACGTTGGAAGACGCCACTGCCTGATTCCATGGGGTCAAATCCTACCACCACCCCGCGTAGGGAAAAGGGTTGCTTCACGCCCGGTGCCAAGAATAGCTTTGGGTGTGGATTTCAATCAGCCTATTGTCCTCGATTGCACGACGAGCGGTTGGCCGGTTGCTCCCACGGCAGGGCACGCTCTGGCGCCAGCCTAGGCGTCCGGCGGGGAAAAGCGGCATTTAGCAGGGGGTATTTCCTGGGGTGGGTGTGAGAAATATTTTCATCCACTCCTGCGCGGCCTGCTTGTCGGCCTCGGCGCCGCCACGAATCTCAAATTTGCCCGCGAGCGTTTTGACCAACCGCGCCCCGCCGAAGATCGCAATCAGCTCCGACTCGCGGATGTAGTCGGCCAGGATGGGGAGCGTTTCATGCGTCAGATGGTGGGGAGCCGATGGCCCGGGGACGGATTTTATTACATGAAAGCGGCATATTT
>JAQGOT010000743.1 GCA_028293465.1 Pedosphaera sp.
CGCTTTCTTCCGAGACCGTCTTCAGCCTGGAAAGTGTCGCCTTGATCTGGTCAACGGTAATTCCCAGCGCCTTCCAAGCAGCCAGGTCTTTATGAGCGGCGTCCCGTTGTTGCTGGGTGGTCTTCAGATTCTCTGCCAGAGTGGTGGCCCGCTTGGTTTGTTCCGCAGCCTCAGCCACTGCCTTTTCGCGCTCTTCCTTGGTGGACACCAATTCTTCGGTCGTCTTGTCGAGCTTGGTTTGCGTGTCCTTGGCCAACCGCTCGGCCTTGACCTTTAGACCCCTCTCGGTATCACGGTCAGCGGCATTCTTATCCCGCTCATCCATCGTTGTTTTAATCTTCTCCTTGACCGTCACGACATTGAGACCGGCCGCGGCCAAACCTGCAAGGATGGCGACAATAAGACAAATTCGCATCAACATGGCTTCTTTGTATCTAATTGAGTTACGTCGACAGATTAGTGATTGCCGGCGACCGTGTCAACGCCCGTTTGGAGAATGATTTAATGCCTGAAAGTGGGGGCTTGGCAACGGGTTGGAACACCCCCTTGTCAACGCTCGGTTGATGCTCTCGGGCCGCATATCAGAGTTTGGCCACGCGCCCTATGCGCATCAAGCAAGGATGCCCGCCCCACAAGCTTGAACCCAATTTGTCCAAAACCTGACTGGCGCCCTGACGACGGCTGCTCACAGCACACCACTTGCAAATTCGCGGATGACAATCAGGATTTTGTGCTGGCAGCCATTCGCGAAACGTATTATTCGGTTGATTGACCTATGACCACCCGTCCGCCCCGCTCGCACGCTCCTACCGTTCGCGCACTGTTCGTAATCGTGGCAAGTGTTGCGCTCCTCGCCGGTTTGCCGCTGCCCGCCGCCGCCCGGACGGAACCGCCAACCGGCAACCGCATCACGATCAACGCAGACAATGTTCTCCTTATCAACGGCCGAAAGACCTTCCCCATCGGTTTCACGCTGGCACCGCCGCCGGACAGCCGGGCGCCCAATGGCAAGAACGGTTTGAAAGAACTGGCAGACGCCGGGGCAACTTTCATGCGGACCGGCGCCAATGGCGGGGTGGATTGGAATGAACAAACCATCAGCGAGGAACAGAAATGGGAGGATGCCGCCGCGCGTTACGGCTTGTATTGCTGGCCGTACCTGCGAGATCTGGCCAGCATCACCGGCCAGGACACTCCGCGTGAAGCGATGCTGCGCAAGGTGGTGAACCATTTCAAAGATCATCCCGGCTTCGGCATTTGGAAAGGCGCCGACGAGCCGGAATGGGGGAAACACAAAATTCCCCCGCTGGTTCGCGCGCGGGCAATCATCAAGGAACTGGACCCGAATCATCCCCTCGCCATCATCCAAGCCCCGCGCGGCACGGTGCAAACGCTCCGCCCCTACAACGCCGCCTGTGACATCATCGGCACGGACATTTATCCGATAAGTTATCCACCCGGCACGCACTCCCTGCTCACGAACAAGGAAATCAGCATGGTGGGCGATTACACCAGGACCATGATGGAATTGTCAGACGGGAAAATGCCCGTGTGGATGGTCCTGCAAATCGCCTGGAGCGGGGTGGTCAAGCCGGGGAAAACGCTTCGCTTCCCCACTTTTCCCGAGGAACGTTTTATGAGCTACCAGGCCATCATCAACGGTGCCCGCGGCCTGGTTTATTTCGGCGGCAGTATCAATAAAGCCATGTCGCCGGAGGATGCGAAGCTCGGCTGGAATTGGTCGTTTTGGAACCGCGTGCTCCGCCCGGTCATGGAGGAGATTGGCAATAAGAGTCCCCTCGCCCCCGCGCTGGTCGCCGCTAATTCACAACTCCCTGTTAAATTAGCCGGCGCCCGCGACGTGGAATTTTGTGTGCGGGAAGTCGGATCGGAGATTTTCATCCTGGCCTGTAAACGAGAGGGTGCCACCGTGAAGGTTGAGTTCAGCGGCCTGCTGCTCGCCAATTGTGAGGGCCAGGTGATGTATGAATCGCCGCGCAAGGTGGAGGTGACCGACGGCAAATTCAGCGATTGGTTCGGTCCTTTTGAAGTCCACGTTTACCGCTTCAATCGGTGATTTTTGAGGTCCGGCCGCCGCTTGCTTATTGAATCCCTCCCCATCGCCGGAGGTCCACCCGAAAATCATTTCCCGGGCATTGCCGAACAAAATTTCTGTGCCATACTTTCCGCACATGAAATACCGACGTTTTGGCCGAACGGAATTGTCGATGCCTGTCCTCTCCTGCGGTGGCATGCGCTACCAGTTCAAGTGGCAGGATGTGGAGCCCGGGGAAATCCCGCCCGCAGACCAGGCGAATCTCGAAGCCACCATCCACCGTGCCCTCGAACTCGGCGTCAATCATATCGAGACCGCCCGCGGTTACGGTTCGTCGGAGATGCAGCTCGGTGCCGTGCTGCCAAAGTTGCCGCGCGACCAGATGATCATCCAGACCAAGGTCGCCCCGATGCAAAGTGCCGAGGACTTCCTGAAGACCTTCGACACCTCGATGCGCTACTTGAAATTGGATCATGTTGATCTGCTTTCGCTGCACGGCGTGAACAACCGTGAGCTTTTCGATTTCGCGCTCAAGAAAAATGGCTGCGTCGCCGCGGCGCGGAAATTGCAGCGCGAGGGCCGCATCCGCTTCCTCGGCTTCTCCACTCACGCCACCACGGACATCATTCTTGATGCCATCGGCACCGATGAATTCGATTACGTCAACCTCCATTGGTATTTCGTCAACCATCTCAACTGGCGGGCCATCGAAGCCGCCCGCCAACGGGACATGGGCGTTTTCATCATCAGCCCCAATGACAAGGGTGGAAAACTTTATGATCCGCCGCAGAAGCTCGTGGATTTGTGCGCCCCCCTGTCGCCGATGATGTTTAACGACCTGTATTGCCTCGCCCGACCGGAGGTGCATACGCTCAGTTGCGGCGCCGCTCGTCCAGGTGATTTTGACGAACACATCAAGGCGTTGGAATATTATGACAACATCGCCGCGGCCATCGCTCCCATCGAGCAACGGCTGCGGGCGGAAATGGAGCGTAGTTTAGGGGCCGATTGGTGCCGCCATTGGTCCGAGAGCCTGCCGGATTATCTGGAAGTCCCCGGACAGATGAACATCGCCGAAATCCTGCGCCTCTGGACTTATGCCAAATCTCTGGATCTCGTCGGTTGGGGAAAGATGCGTTACAACCTGTTGGGACAGGCCGATCATTGGTTCCCGGGCGAGAATGCCGCGAAGGCACCCGAACTAAATCTGGAAACCTGCCTGCGCCGGAGTCCGTTTGCTCAGAAGATCCCGGCGATTCTCCAAGAAGCACACGCCTTGCTGCTCGACGCGCCCAAGCAGCGCCTCAGCCAGGAATAGGAGTGAAGGAACGGAAGCGGGGAAACCATACGCCCCGTCTGACCGCTCACTTGGACTTCTTATCATCCTTCTTTTCCCCGGCCTTCGCGGGTTCGTCCGCGGCGACCGGGGGAGCGGCGGCATTCAGTTGGGAGAGAATTGCATCGGTGATGTCGCTCTCCCCGTTTGAAAAGAGAACCACGGGCGTGTTATTGATGCTTTCCGCGGCCGTGTCCACCACCATCGTATAATTGCCGGACTTGGCTTTGGCATTAATCGCAGTGCGGATTTCCTGCAAAATTGAATCGCGCATCCGTTTGCGTGAGGAATCCAACTGGTCTTTCGCGTTACCCTCAAAAGTCCGGATGGTGTTTTCGGCGGCCTTGATCTCCAACAGTTTGGTTTCGGCCGAGTTCTTCCGCTTTTCCCGTTCCTCGGGGCTGACAGATTGATCGTTCGCAGCCGCCAGCAGTTTGTTGTAATCCTCCTTCGTCTTGGTGTAATCGTCGGTGTAGGATTTATATTGCTTGTCCAGTTCGGCGCCGCGGTCCTTGAGCGATGCCTCCGCCTGCTGACGCTTCCAGTAATTGTCAAACACCTTGCGCAGGTCAATGGTGGCGATGCGGGTCTCCGCGATGGCGGGCAAGGTCAAAAGGGATACCAGGAGCAAACCCGGCAGGATTCGGTTGATGATTGTCTTCATATCTCAGTGGTTAAGTTATCAAAAAGGGCGGCTAAAACCAGCGGAAAACTGAAATTTTCCACTGCTCGAGCTAAACTGGTCATGCTTAATGGGAATGCCATAATCAAGCCGCAAGGGGCCAAGCTGCCCCAAATCAATCCGTAATCCAAAACCCCAGTTGTCACTGTAGATGCCGGTGTTGCCGGCAAGGAAAGTTTGCGGATTAACCTGATTCAGGGGTGGCACCCCGCCGAGGAAGGATTTTCCGAAAACCGGGGTGCTGCCAAAATTAAAGGGCTTCGCGGAAACATTTCCGATATCATAGAACATCGCAAACCGCAGCCGGGTGATGATGGGCACGCTGTATTCAATCGATCCGAACCAGTAGGTATCGCCACCAATCGGTTCGTACGTCTGGCCATCTTGGGTTACTTCCCGCGGGCCGACGGCGCGGTAATCATAGCCGCGCAAATCCGATTGTCCGCCCAGGTAAAAACGGTCGAAGAAGGGCGCGTCCTGGCTGGACAATTTCTGGATCACGCCGATTTTGCCGCCGACTTCCAACACGTGCCCCGGGGCGAAGCCTTTGAAATACCAGGT
>JAQGOT010000759.1 GCA_028293465.1 Pedosphaera sp.
CCGGCGAGCATCTCCCTGAGCGACAAACAGAAAAACAAAGCACCTGCAAGGATTGACCGCCGCAGGTCACGGTATAAAATGGCCGCCAACCGATGGCCCGCAAAATGAGATGGCAAGCCCCTGTGACGATTCACCACGAGGTGAACCGGGGTGTCCGTGGCTTGGATCGCCCTGCGCCTGCATGTGGCCGCTCGCGGCTACCTGCCCCAACATCTGTACCTCGCCAACCAGAAACAGTAATATGCCAAAGTCATTGACCCCTTTCCAATCATCAAGTCGGTAGTCTTATCCACCAGACTGAAACCTTGCTGTTATTCATGAAGAAGGTGATCAAAAATATTGAGAAGACCCTTTTGGCGGTGACGCTGCTTTATGTTTCCGTTTATGTATGGCTTAGCTTCAAGGGACGATATGAGCCATCTGTTGTAGGCCTCAATGGAGTTAAAGTATACTCCTGGGCCCCAATGGTGTACTATGACTCTGATCATCCGTGGGCAGGGTCCGTAGACGCCATTCGTTCGAATGCATCTGTTTATGGAGGATGGAATAATCCGCTGTTATGGAAGTTTTTCTATCCCTTATACTATGTTGATATTTCTTTTATACACAAGAATAAATAAAGCTTTTGGAAAGATAACCTGTAAAGATCACCCAGTAGCGATCGACCACCGGAAACAAAGTTTCCGTTCCCAGATGTTGTTGTGCTTCGGGGCTTTCCGTCACACCGGGAGTTCGATGCTTGCGGCCCGACTCGAACCCGTCATTTCGGCTTGTTGATTCCGGCACCGTCTCGCTTGAGGCGGTCCGTTCAGTCACCCATCTGGTTCTCGCGCCGGTCCGCTTCCCCCCTTCGTTCACTTCGTTTCTGTTAAATTTCCCTTTCCCTGCCCCCGCCGCCGCTTCTGCTCCGCCGCTCTGGAATGCAAACCGCCCCGCCTTCTGGTTGTCCCGAAAAGGGTCGGAACAAAATATTTACAAACCTCAACGGCCCCGGGAAAAGAGGTCACCCACAGCATGGTTCGTTTTTGGGTATCGTTTCAATTTGAATTGCAAAAACGGCTCGGGTAAAACTAATTGTCATGTCCGCCTGCGCCCATCCTGAAACTCGCACGCCGGTCCATTCCCATCTCAAGGATTTGGACTACTCGGTCGTGCAGCAATGCATGCACTGCGGGCTCTGCCTGCCCACCTGCCCCACCTACGACGCCACCAAACTGGAACGGAACAGTCCGCGCGGCCGGATCGCGCTCATGCGCGCCATTGCCGACGGGCGGCTCGAGCCCACCCGCGGGTTTGCCGATGAGATGTATTTTTGCCTCGGCTGCCTGGCCTGCATGACCGCCTGTCCGGCGGGCGTCAACTATGCCGAGCTTTTTGAGCATGCCCGCGCGGAGGCGGAGGCCAGCGGCGTCTTGAAATCACCCCAACGCAGCCTCATCCGTGGGTTTACCCTGAACTGGCTCTTCATGGATTTGCACCGGTTGCGGTTGGTCGGCTACGGTCTGCGGCTTTACCAGCAGCTTGGGCTGCAAACTCTCGTCCGACGCAGCGGCATCTTGAAGCTGCTGCCCAATCGTCTCCAGGAATTGGAAGCCATGACGCCTCCCGTGCAGCCGGAATTCTCGGCCGAATTGATCAATCTGATCACCCCGTCGCTCGGGCCGAAAAAATACCGCGTCGCGATGCTGACCGGCTGCGCGCAAGACCTGATTTTTAGCGACGTGAACCGTGACACCGTGGAGGTCCTGGCCCGCAACCATTGTGAAGTCGTGACCCCGCCGGAACAATCCTGCTGCGGTTCGCTTCATGCCCACAACGGGGAATGGGAGCTGGCCCAGCAATTGGCCCGCAAACAGCTCGACCAATTCCCGCCACATGAATTCGACGCCATCATCACCAATGCCGCCGGCTGCGGTTCGCATCTGAAACATTACGCCAAGCTCCTTGCTGACGATCCGGTCTATCACGAGCGCGCCGAGCTTTGGGACCGGAAGGTGAAGGACATTCATGAATGGCTTGCGGAAATTGGCATCGCTCCGCCGGATGCCGCTGGCGCGCCGGAGCAAACGGTCACCTACCACGAAGCCTGCCATCTTTGTCACGGCCAGAAAATCACCGCGCAACCCCGGCAAGTTCTCCGCGCCATTCCCAAACTGAGGCTGGTGGAATTATCCGAGAGCACCTGGTGTTGCGGCAGCGCGGGCATCTACAACCTCATCCAACCCGAGATGGCCAATGACCTGTTGGACCGGAAGTTGGGCCACATCCGCAAAACCCAAGCGACGGTGGTCGCCACCGGCAACCCCGGTTGCCTGCTTCAAATCATCAACGGCGCCCGGCAACAGAACCTCCCCCTGCGCGTCGTTCACCCCATCACCTTGCTGGCCGAGGCCTATCGACGATCGCCTTGAGCGGCCTGCCGGGTGGCCGGCAGCCCTTTGCTGGCGGTGGTTTAGGGCTTGTAACTTAAGGCAAAAGTTCTAGGATGCCCTTATGCGGAGACCTAGGAAAACCCCAACAGGGTTGGAAGATTATCCCTATTGTCGTCCCCGTAACGGAGCCTTTACCCTGATTGAGTTGCTTGTCGTGATTGGCATCATCGCCATTCTGGCGGGGTTATTGTTGCCCGCTATCTCCAAGGCCAAGGCCAAGGCCAAACGCATCCAATGCATCAATAACGAAAAGCAACTCTCCCTCACCTGGGTGATGTACGCGGGAGACAATAATGACAGGTTCGCCCCCAACGGTCAGACTGTGGCCGGCGGCAGCACCCAATCCAAACTTTGGATTCAAGGGGCGTTCTATTATCCGGCCGATAACGTGAACATCGACCTCATCCTTGATGCAAGGTATGCCCTCTTTGCCAACTATCTAAAATCGCCGGACATCTACCGGTGCCCCTCGGATCATCAGACCGTGACCATTTCGGGCAAGCAGTATCCCAAACTGCGCAGTTACAGCCTCAACGCTTTCGTCGGCTGGGCGAGCCCCTTCCCGAACGACTGGGACACGCGGCTTTGCGCCGCGGGAGCTTACCGGGTGTTCCGAAGAACCTCGGATCTCACCAGTCCCACACCTTCCGAGTTGTTCATTTTTCAAGACGTTTACCCCGATAGCATTTGCTGGCCCTATTTTGGGGTGACGATGGGGACGCCTGGCACCGAGAGTTTCTTCAACTTCCCTGCCGTCTATCATAACAACGGCGGGGTGGTCGGTTTTGCCGATGGTCATGCCGAAGGGCATCGTTGGCGTGATCCCCGCACCCTCGCCGCCAAGTCCTCGGATTATCATCAGCACCGCGAGGCTTCGGCACGCAATGCGGATATCGTCTGGCTCCAGCAGCACGCCACCAGCCGCACTCCTTGAAGGCCGGACCGCGCGCCCCCTCGCCGCAGATGGATGTTCGGCCTGTTAAAACGGCCAACAAATTCTTTACCGTTTTTCATTCCTGAATATAATTCGGGCCGCGATGAGCCAATCCGATTACCAAGTGCGGCGTGCCACCGTGGATGACCTGCAAGGGCTGCAAGCGTTGTGGGGAGCCATGCATTTTCCAGCTCTGGATCTTGAAAAGCGGCTTACTGAATTCCAGGTGGTGGCCACACCCGACGGCCAGTTGCTCGGAGCGTTGGGCCTGGAAATCCTGGGGCGCCACGGCAGACTGCATAGCGAAGCCTTCAACGATTTTGCGATTGCTGACGCGCTGCGCCAGCGTTTGTGGGATCGGATGCAATCCGTGGCCACCAACCATGGACTGGTGCGGCTCTGGACCCAGGAAAACGCCCCGTTCTGGTCCCATAGCGGCCTGCTGCCCGCCGATGCTGACAACCTAAAGAAGCTACCGCCGGCGTGGGACACCTTGCCGCCCGGTTGGCTGTCCATCGCGTTGCGGGACGAAGCAGCGGTGGAAATCTCGCTCGATAAAGAATTCGCCCGCTTCAAGGAATTCGAAAAGGCACGCACCGAGCAGGCTCTCGGTAGAGCGCGCACCTTGAAGGTGATTGCCACCGTGCTCGCCCTCGTGCTGGCCGTGATTGTGGTGGCCATCTCCATCTATGTTTTTAAGAACCGCGGCCTGTTGCCTGGACCGCGGCCGGGGTACTGATCGCGGCGACCTCTATGCCGAAAGCCCTGTCCGCAGCTTGGGCAACGCATAGGCCAGCCCGGTGCCGAGGATCAGGGCGATCAAATAACCATAGGGTAGGCCGTTCGCGATCACGCCCACGAGCAGGACGACGAAAAAGTCCAGTTTTGAACCGGTGGTATCGCGAATCAGCAACATCATCGATACTCCCTCGAACAGCAGAATCACCCCTAAAATTGGCAAAGGAAAAACTTGGATCACGTTCTGAAAGCCGCGACTGAACACAGCTCCCAGCACCAGGTACAATGAGCCATAGATGACCACCGCCCCGCCCGTGCGGGCACCGAAGGCGTAATATCCCGCCAGCCCGCCCGAACCGTGGCAGGTCGGAATGCCGCTGAGGAGAGGGTTGAGAATATTCATCAGGGAGTACGTGAGGCTGATCTTCCGCAGGTCGGGAGCGCGGTCAGGAAACAGATCCTGCGCCGTCTGGCGTGCCGCTAACAGCGAGTTGCCGATCGACAAAGGCACCTGGGGCAGCGCCAGCACCAAAAACCCGGTCACGATGTCCCTCCACATCGGCACATGAAATCGCGGCCAGGCAAATCCCACGCTCTGCCGCGCCGCGTGTAAATCGAGCTTGAACACAACGGCATAAACCGCACCCAGCAGGATCACAAACAATGCGGCCGGATACTTGCGGTTTCCAAACAGAGCCAAGCTGATGATGAACGCCACGCCAGCCAGCCAAAGTCCGCGAGTTCCATCTCCTTGGACATAATCCTTCAACGCCAGCGTCGTCAGTTGCATTCCGAGGCCCAGTTGAATCCCCCTCACCACGCTTTTCGGAACGATCCGGCCGATCCAATCCACCAACCCCGTTACGGTGAGCAACAACATCAGGACACCGATGGCCAAACCGCCGCCGTAAACCACATCGGCGGTGATCAGTCCGCCCGCCTTTTGCGCGATGACCAGGATCGCCACCGCCTTCAACGGTTGTACCGGCATCGGTAGCCGATATAACAGGCCGGTCAGTATCTGCATCGCGCCAAACACGATCAACACGCTGGCCCCATCCAGGCCGACCGCCAAAATCATCCCGATGATCAGCGGCAAATCGGTGCCGATGTCCCCGAACGCACCCGCAAACTCGTTGCGGTCAAACCGGAATGGAGCCCGTGAGGTGGCCGGCTTCGTGGGGACCGGGGGGATTTCGATCTTCGAGGATTCCATGTTCACAGTATCAGCAAATTATTCGACCGCCTTCACTCTCCCGGATAACCCACCACCGGCGGCACGGAACCAGGCTCCCGAAAATTGCTCACCCGCAGCTCCGCCGGTTTCAACAGGCCGGCATGTCCATCGTAAAACAATCCGTTCAACCCGTTGCCATGGCGTGTGGGATAATGACTCGTGTTGTCGAACGGCACCCAAGGCGGACGCGGCGCTGTTGTTAAGCGCGAATCAGAACATCCCGGACTCCGCCGGTGATCCCACATCACCAACCGATCGGAGCCGTGGGTCACAAATGCATCCGGCTTTACCATGGGACTTCCTTCGCTGTAATTCATCCCATAACCGCATTGCCATTGCTGCTCCACCGGGCATTTAAAAATATTTGTTGTCGCGAGATAAGGAAAAAGCAAGCCGTCCTTAAAGCCTGCGCCCGGCGCGCCGTCTGGAACCTGAGTCGGATCGTAAGGCGCCCACCAGATCTCGTTCGGACCGGTTGGTGGCGGGCTGTTCGGGGCAGTCCCGGAAGGTACGCCGGCTGTGCTGCCATATGGATCGTTCGGGGTATCGGGGCAATAACGGTAGGGCACGTTGATATCGACGTTATCTCCGCGGTAGAGAATATAGCCGAGGCCGATTTGCTTCAAATTGTTGAGGCAGCTTGTTTGCTTCGCCTTGGACTTCGCCCGGGCCAGGGCCGGCAGGAGCAAAGCGGCCAGGATGGCAATGATCGCGATGACGACCAGCAATTCAATCAGCGTAAATGCGAAACCTCCTCCCAAGCCGCGTTTCCGCGAAACTTGCTTCCCACCAACCCGGCCAGACCTGCATCGAGACACCACCATCGCGACGCATTAAACACCGCCCGATATATTTTGTCAAATATAACGCCGGAAAACTGCTCAGGACATCATTCTGAGCAACTTCTGCCACGCCGGCTTCGACGCCTGCAAGCTGGCCTTTTCCATTTCCCGATACAGCGACAGAACCTGTTTCCCGGATTCCGTAAGGGCCGCCCCGCCGTGACCCGCTCCCCCCCGGGCCACCGTGACCAGCGGCTTCTTAAAGCACTGCTGCATGGTCTTGATCAGCGTCCAGGCCCGCATATAGGACATGCCCAGTTGCCCGGCCGCCTCGGCAATCGATCCCATCGCCTGCACCTGCTCCAACAGCTCCGCCTTCCCCGGGCCCATCGCGATGTTTTCCCGGCATCGCAACCGGAAACGCGGTTCGACCGTTTTCGTCGGTTCGGATTTGCGTTTCGGCGTGCCCTTCACCAAGCTTGGCGCCTTTCCCTTCGACCTCACACCGCCGCCTTGGCCGGCAGTTGAAATTCATCCGCGTGATAGGAGCTTCTCACCATCGGCCCGCTGGCCACGTGGACAAATCCCAACCGTTCCGCCACGGTCTTGTATTCAGCGAATCGCGCCGGTGAAACATATTCCACCACCGGCAAATGCTTCAAGGTCGGCTGCAGATATTGACCCAGGGTCAAAATATCGCAACCAGCCCCGCGTAAATCTTCCATCGCGGTGCGCAGTTCTGCTTCCGTTTCCCCCAACCCGAGCATGAGACCAGATTTTGTGTAAATGGATGCGCCCCGCTTCGCCTTCACCTTCGCCAAAACGCTCAGCGATCGTTCATAAGTCGCCCGTGACCGCACCGACGGCGTCAACCGCCGCACCGTCTCAAGATTGTGATTAAAAATATCCGGCTCCGCCGCCAGCACCATTTCAATCGCCTCATCACGATCAAGAAAGTCCGGCGTCAGCACCTCGATTACCGTGCCTGGATTCGCCGCCCGCACCAGTTGGATCGTGCGCCGGAAATGGTCCGCGCCGCCATCGGCGAGATCATCCCGCGCCACCGCCGTGATCACCACATGCTTCAACCCCATGCGACGCGTCGCCTCCGCCACCCGCGCCGGCTCATCCACCTCCAGTGGGAATGGTTTCGCCGTGGACACGGCACAAAAACCGCACGCCCGCGTGCAACGGTCCCCGGCGATCATAAACGTCGCGGTCCCCTTGCTCCAACATTCCCAATGGTTGGGACACTTGGCGCTCTCGCAAACCGTATGCAGCTTCAACTCATCGAGCAAACCGCGGGTGCGCGCGAAGCTGTCGGAGGTCGGCAATTTGATGCGCAGCCATTCGGGCAGACGCTGACGCGGTGGAGGACTGGTTTCGGTGGCGTTCAAGCTTGCTTATGGGTTAACTGTTTCCAAAAAACCGCCAACTGATCCGGGCCAAAATCCGCGAGGACCTGGCCGTTCACCTCGATCACCGGCGCGAGTTCCTGGCCGGAAAGGCGGACCATTTCCTCGTAAGCGACATCATTCGAGATCACATCCAACGTTTCGTATTCCACATCATGATCATCCAGCCAGTTCATGGCTTTATGACACCAACTGCAATACGGCTTGATAAAAAGACGAACTTTGCTTTCGTTCACGCCCACAATTTGCCGGAGGTCCGCCCTGATTGCAATCCCCCACCCAAAGGACTCTCCAAATTAAAGTATCGCCCTCACCTTTGAACATGCCCCCCGTCACAAACGACCCTCCTGGCTGCTTAAAAGAAGGTTATCTCCCAGCCCCGCTGCGGTTCTGCGGCTGTGTTATTCAGTCCCAGTGTCCGGTTCCGCAGGATAAAACCTCCGTCGAAGAGGGCGGCATGCGCGTGCCCTTGGTGGTTCGCTGGCAGGAAAGATCCAACCTCGCACGACCCCCGACCTGACAAATCCTTCCGTTGTGAATCGCGCCCGATGGCGGCTACCGAGCCAGGGGCCATTCCCCGGTGGTCCTGCGCTTGGCCCGCGCCTTTTCCCGGTTGAGTTGCAGACGCGCGCTGACTTTCACCATCAACGCGTCCACCAGAATGCTGCCGACGACCAATAACGCGATACCGCCCGCCACCGCCAAAAAAATCATCGCCGGATTATCCGCGAAGTTACTCAAGACTGACCCGAGATTGTAATGCATGCTGTCCAGGTTCTTTCTTATAGGCTAAAATGACCGACATCGGAAACGTCCAGATGCCGGCCATTGCTTTTACGAGCAGCACTCTCAGAGTGCTTCCCACCGACGAAGGTAGTCCATTTTTCCGTTTACGCAACTCCGAATTAATAAACCGCGCTTGCGAACGCGCC
>JAQGOT010000760.1 GCA_028293465.1 Pedosphaera sp.
GAGCGGTCTGGGAATTCTGTCAACTCACCTGCGATGAAACGACATATTTCGGTGGCCGGGATGGAATGCTCCGGTGGGAGAAGGGAAATGGAGAGCTCGTCAGGTCTGAAAGTGCGTTCATTAAGGGTCGTGAGGCATGGAAGAAAAAAGGTGTCGCGATTCGCCATATGCGCCAGTTACCCGCGACACTTTACGATGGCTGCTTATACGATCAAAGCAGCGCCGTTATCGTGCCACGGAAGGAGGAACACCTTCCGGCGATTTGGGCTTTCTGTTCATCACCTCGATTCAACGATTTTGTTAGAGAGTTAGATCAGGCGCTGAAAGTTACGAACGCCACGCTGGTCAAAGTCCCCTTCGACCTAGCGCACTGGGAGAAGATCGCAGCGGAGAAATATCCGCACGGTTTGCCGAAACCGTTTTCCAGCGACCCGACACAATGGCTTTTCAATGGACAGCCCAAAAGTTCAGACCAGCCGTTGCAGGTGGCCGTGGCGCGGCTGCTCTGTTACCAGTGGCCGCGCCAGACTGGCTCAAGTTTTCCCGATTGCCCGGCACTCGGTACGGACGGGCTTGAGGGATTGGCGGATGATGACGGTATCGTTTGCATTCCTGCCGTCCGCAATGAGGCCTCCGCGCCAGACCGGCTGCGCGGAATTTTGACGAGTGCATACGGCGAAGATTGGAGTCCAACGAAGCTTGATGAATTATTGAGCGCCGTTGATTACGCTGGAGAAAACTTGGAAAACTGGTTGCGGGACGGTTTCTTTGAACAGCATTGCAGGTTATTTCACAACCGTCCGTTCATCTGGCACATTTGGGACGGTCGTCGAGATGGGTTTAGCGCCTTGGTTAACTATCACCTGCTTGACCGCGCTAATCTCGAAAAGCTCACCTACACTTATCTTGGTGACTGGCTGACCCGCCAAAAAGCCGCTGTCGAAACCGGGGAAGAAGGCAGCGACGCCCGGCTCCAGGCTGCCCAGGAACTTAAAGCCAAACTGGAACATATTCTGAAGGGCGAAACCCCCTTTGATGTTTTCATACGTTGGAAGCCCATCGAACAGCAACCACTCGGCTGGAACCCGGATTTAAACGACGGCGTGCGCTTGAACATTCGTCCGTTCATCGAAGCTAACATTTTGAAAAAGCGTCCGAACATCAAATGGGGTGTGGACAGAGGCAAGAATCCCCTCGGGGCGCCTTGGGGAGAGGACCGGGACAATGACACACATCTGACGCTGAAAGAAAAGCACGAGGCCCGCGCAAAGGCTGAGAACGAAAAGAAGTAAGGTAACTATGGGCGCCAAACGAAAAACGTCAGTCCCAGTCAACCGCTCGTACGCGAAGAAGGTTCAGGCTGACCCATCTGGAGCCACCGGAACGGTGGCGGGCGGACTGATTCTCAGCTTGCGGACGGCGGGTTTATTCACCGTGGGCGATCAGGTAGCGCCGTGCGCCATCCTTTGGACTGACCTGGAACGGCAATGGGAAAGTGTGCTGTCCGATTTGAGGGCGTTGATTCCGGAATTGTTCGTGCTTGGCAATTATAATCCTCAGGAACGAACTGGTCCGGCTATATGGCTGCGGTGTGTGGAGGCACGTGTCATTGAACCGAGCTTGCCTCAAGGCCAAATTCCAGTGCTGTACCTGCCTGGCATAAGCAAGCAGCAGTTGCGGGCAGTGGAGGAATTCCCCGCCGAATTGCATCCGCTAGCCGAACTGCAATTTCGCGGCACGGTCTGGGCGCATCCGAACGGCAGGGATTGGACACCGTTTGAGTTCTTAAGTTCGCCGCATGGTGGACTGGAGTTGGACGTGGCCAAAGACGCCGCAACCGCCGAGGCGCTATTGAGGGCAATGTCGGCATTGCTCAAGGAGCCGATTGGTGATTTGCGCGGCCAACGCCTGGACAGTGAATTTTTTAATGCCTTGCTGGCCCCTGATCTGCCCAATCAAATTCTGCGCTGGATGAATGCTCCCGCACAGACCAAAGCCAAGAAGGCGGCAAACGAATGGAAGGCGTTCTGCGATGAGTGCGTGGCGAACTACCAATTCCATCCGGACAAGGACGGGGAACTGCGGGCCGCGCAACTTTTAGGGCGCCGTGAGCGGGAGTGGGCCAAGGTCTGGAAACGCTTCACCGAGGCGGCGCAACGGTATCCGGGCGTGGCTGAGCTTTTGGAGCGGGCCGCGCCGTCCGGGGGCGGAATGCTCGCGTTTGATCGCGATGCGTGGCCAACCTTGAACGCTGAAGCGGAGTTGGACTTGGCGGCGGCACTGAAAGAACTGAAGCAAAGGCGCCCGGATGAGGCGGCTGCCCGCATTCAGGAGTTGGAGAGAGAGCATCGTGATAGGCGCACCTGGGTCTGGTACGAGCTTGGCCGTTCACAGTTCGCACGCGCCTTGGAGCATTTGAGCCTGTTGGCAACCTTGGTCGAGACGCCGCTCGCCGCTGCCTCGGTTGATGAGCTGGGTGAGCTTTATGCCCGGACTGGTTGGGAAGCGGACGCGGCGGCCCTTGCCGCTCTGGATTGCTGCACTGCGGCTGAACATGAACAACCGGTTTGCAGCGCGGTTCGGGCGCTTTACCTGCATTGGTTGGATGATTCGGCCCGCAACCTGCAAAATCTCAAGAAGGCACAGCCCAGTTCGATGCAGTCGCGGCTCGGTTCTGTGGAAGCTGCCGATGGCCGGGTAATCCTGTTCGCTGACGGGTTGCGTTTCGATGTGGGCCGGAAGCTAAGCGCAAAACTTAAAGAATCCGGTTTCCAAGTGGATTCAACCTGGAACTGGGCACCCGTCCCCAGTGTGACAGCGACGGCCAAGCCGTACGTCTCCCCGGTTGCGCACCTCCTGAACGGCGGCAGCGCGGATAATGAATTTGCCGTGACCATCTCCGAAACGGGCCAGCGGTTAACACATGAGCGGTTTCAAGCATTGTTGGCCGCGAACGGCGTGCAAGTGCTGGTCACCCATGCGAAGGGCGAACCGGGCAAGGGAGCTTGGGCAGAAGCCGGGTCGCTCGACAAACGCGGCCACGGTGAAGGCTGGAAGCTGGCCAAGCATATCACCCAGGAAGTGCAGGATTTGGCGGGTCGGATTCGCGGATTGCTTTCAGCCGGTTGGCGGGAAGTGGTGGTGGTCACAGACCACGGCTGGCTGTTAATGCCCGAGGGTTTTCCAAAAGTTGAGCTGCCGAAGTTTCTGGCGGAACATCGTTGGGGCCGTTGCGCCGCGATGAAAGAGACGGCAGCAACTAATCTGCCGGTTGTGCCCTGGACCTGGAATCCGGCTGTGAACATCGCCTCGCCTCCGGGCGTTGGTTGCTTCAAAGCAGGAACGGAATATGTCCATGGTGGCATTTCGTTACAGGAACTTGTTGTGCCACGGCTGGTTGTTAAAGCCGCCAGCGGGAGTGCCGGACAGCCGAAAATTTCGGAAGTCAAATGGGTGGGAATGCGGTGCCGGGTGACCATCGAAGCAACTCTGCCTGGCCTGAAAGCCGACGTGCGCTCACGCCCGGCTGACGCGGGT
>JAQGOT010000006.1 GCA_028293465.1 Pedosphaera sp.
TCGCGTCGATGTAGGGTTCGAGCGCGTCGTTCGGATAAGGAAGCGGGGGTAGTTCGTATGCCATAATTTTTAGAGTATTTCTGTCCCAGTATTGAATTCCCGAGGAATCAACCCTTAGTGGTTGAACCTGACTTTAACCGAGGAAGTCCCTTGGCACAAGGTCATTTGTGGTGGGTTCACGCCCTACAATGTGAAACCGGTTCGCTCACGCAGCCGGCGCTACTTCGCCAGGTCCACAAAATTCTTGAGCAATTGCAAGCCGACGTTCTGGCTCTTCTCCGGGTGGAACTGCGTGGCATAGACGTTGTCGCGCCAGACCGCCGATGCGAACGGATGACCGTAGCTCGTGCGCGTCACCACAATCGAGGGATCCGTCGGCTGAGGAAAAAAGCTGTGCACGAAGTAAACGTAACTGCCGCTGGGGATGCCACGAAAGAGCAGGCAATCCGGCCTGGCAACTTCAATCTGGTTCCAGCCGATCTGTGGAATTTTCAGCCCGGGTTCCTCGGTGAAGCGCACGACCTTGCCTTTGAAGATCCCCAGGCCCGCGGCGCAACTGTTGAACTCCTCGCTCTTCTCGAACAGCGCCTGGTAACCAACACAGATGCCCAGGAAGGGCCGGCCAGATTGGATAAATTCGCGGGCGGCCTCGAGCATGTCCTGCTTGCGCAGCGCGTTGACGCAATCATCAAAAGCCCCCACGCCCGGCAAGACCACGGCCCGAGCCTCGGCCAATTCCTCCGGCCGGCTCGCGATTCGCACATCCGCGCCCACCTTCAGCAACGCCTTTTGCGCGCTGCGCAGGTTGCCGGAACCGTAATCGATGACAGCGATCATGCGCGCAGGATAAGTTCGGCCCCGATTAAATTCAACTCAGGTTTGCTGCGTCGCCAATTCGCGCTCAGTCTTCAATCGCAACTGGCCACAGGCGGCATCGATGTCATGCCCTTTTTCCCGTCGGAGGGTGGCGATGACTCTCTGCTTTTCCAAAGCCGCCAGGAAGGCTTCCTGAACCGCTTCCGTAGGACGTTCCCAATTCAAATCTTCCACCCGGTTATAGGGAATCAGATTCACCTTCGCATGCAGGCGATGCGCGAGTTCCGCCAGCGGCTTGGTTTCGGCGAGCGCGTCATTCACGCCGGCGATCAGAATGTATTCCAGCGTGATCATGCGCTCCTTCTTCTGCTGATAATAATCGCAAGCAGCGGTCAACTCAGCCAGCGGATATTTGCGGTTCACCGGCATGATTTTGTTGCGGGTCTCATCCGTTGCGCCGTGCAGGGAAATCGCCAGTCGAAACTGCAACGGATCATCCGCCAGCTTGCGGATCTGCGGGGCCAATCCGCTGGTGGAAATGGTGATTTTGCGCGCACCGATTCCCCCGCCCCACGGCGCGTTCAGAATCTTCAACGCTTGCAGCAAATTATCATAATTGGCCAGCGGCTCGCCCATGCCCATGATCACCAGGTTGTTGATGAACCGTGAATCCGTGGCGGCCGCCTTGGCGCGCGGTGCGCCTTCCACCTCGGCTGGTTTGGCTTCCTCGCTCGCATGCCAGCGCTCGGTGGCGAGCACCTGCTCTACAATCTCATCCGCCCGCAAATTTCGCTTCCAACCTTCCAATCCGCTGGCGCAGAATTTGCACCCGTAGGCGCACCCCACCTGCGTGGAAACACAAAGGGTGTGGCGATCGCTGGCTTCGCCGTACAGCGCGGGGTTGGCCGGGATGACCACGCTTTCGATCAGCGCCTGGTCGGCCAGACGCCATAAGAACTTCTGCGTCGTGTCGCGCGCACCTTGTTTGCGAACCAGTTCGAGCGTTCGCAGGGCATAATTCTCCCGCAGCAGTTCGCGCAACGGTTTCGGCAGGTTGGTCATCGCGTCCCAACTGGTCACACGATGGGTGTACAGCCATTCCATGACCTGCGAGGCGCGATAAGCCGGCTGTTTCCAGTCCCGGAACTGCGCCTCAAGGTCGTCGGCGGAAAGGGATTTTATGTCACGAACCATAAATTAATTTAATCGAGTTGGGAGAAGACGTAAACCGCCCCCTTTGGAAAGGGGGGCGACGCAAACGAATTGGCCCCTGTCCTATTTGGTTTGGTAATACTTCTCGGTGTATTCCTTCACCATGCGGCGGGTGCTGAATTGCGGCACCAAGGTGGCCATGGCGCGGCGGATCATCGTGATCCAGCGCCGCGGGAGGCCCTGGGCATCACGCTCGAAGAAGGTCGGAATCACTTCCTCGGTCAAGGCTTTGTAAAGGTTCGCGCTATCCACCCGGTCCTGCTCCTCGACCGTCTCGGCATGCGAATCCGTGCCAATGGCAAAGCCGTTGGTGCCATCGTAGCCTTCGCGCCACCAACCATCGAGAATGCTCAAGTTCAGGCAACCGTGACAACCGGCTTTCATGCCGCTGGTGCCGGACGCTTCCAGGGGGCGACGCGGGTTGTTGAGCCAGATGTCGCAACCGGAAACCATTTGACGGGCTACGTGCACGTCGTAGTTCTCGATGAACACCAGGTTCCCCTGCATGTCGCTGTACTTGCTGAGATGGATGATGTGCTGGATGTAGCGCTTGCCGTCATCGTCGCGGGGATGCGCTTTGCCGGCGAAGATAAACTGCACGGGACGGCCTTTGTCGCGGGTCAGCTTCACGATGTTTTCCAATTGCTGGAAAATCAGCGGCGCGCGTTTGTAAGTCGCGAAGCGCCGCGCAAACCCGATCGTCAGCGCGTCCGGATTCAGCAATTGATCAAACGCGATAAAATCAGGATGCGACAGGCGCTGCCCCTGCATGAGAAGCCGGCGCCGCGCGAACTCGATCAACTCCCGGCGCAGCCTGTAGCGCAAGGCCCAGATTTCCTCATCGGAAATAAACGCAGGGTCGGTCATCTTCTTCCAGAAGTCGGGAGAGTTGATTTCCTTGTCCCAATGCGGATTGGGCTTTGCACTCCAGAAAGTCGTGGTGTCGCCGGACGTGGGGGCTGCCGGCTCCGCCGACGGTTGAATGGACAGCTTCCGTCGCCAGAACCGCCGCACCGGTCCCTTCATCCAGCCCGCCAGATGAATGCCGTTGGTGATATGCCCGATCGGCACCTGTTCCACCGGCAGCTTGGGATAAAGGGCTTGCCACATGTGACGGCTGACCTTGCCGTGCAACTCGCTCACGCCATTCGCCGCGCGCGATGCCTTCAAGGCCAACACCGTCATGCAAAAGGGTTCCGCCGAATCCTTCGGATTTACGCGGCCCAAGCCCAGCAAGTCCGCGAGCGGCAGCTTGATTTGCGTGCAGAATTTGTGGAGGGCGTAATCCATCAGCTCCGCGTTGAACCGGTCATGACCGGCTTCCACCGGCGTATGCGTGGTGAAAATACATTGCTGCTTGGTCTGCGCCAGCGCCTCGCCCACGCTCTTGCCGGCATCGAGTTTTTCCCGCATCAGTTCCAGGGTCAGGAAGGCGGCGTGACCTTCGTTCATGTGAAAGACTGAGGGTTGCACCCCCAAGGCGCGCAGCAGGCGAACCCCGCCGATGCCCAACAACACTTCCTGCATGATGCGGGTGGTGCTGTCCCCGCCGTAAACGCGCAGGGTCAAGTCACGGAAGTGCTGCGGATTCTCAGGGCGGTTGGTATCCAGCAGGTAAACCGGATTCCGGCCCACATTGACCCGCCAGGCCTGAAAATAGACCTGGGTCATGGTGATGTCCACCGAACAGACCAGCGGGTTGCCCTTGGCGTCCAGGACCGGTTCCAAGGGAAGATTTTTGGGATTCAGCAGCGTGTAATATTCCGTCTGCCAGTTGTCCTGATTGATGGCTTGTTGGAAATAACCCTCCCGGTAGAAGAGGCTGATGCCGGCAAAACCCAAACCAATGTCGCTGGCGGACTTGGCGTGGTCCCCGGCCAGTATCCCCAAACCGCCCGCCGCGATCGGCAAGGTCTCGTGAAATCCAAATTCCGCCGAAAAATAGGCCACCGGATTCTTGACCAACTCGGGCGCGTGCTGTTGCACCCACGTGTTTTTCTCGGAGAGGTAAGCCTCGAAGGAGTTCAAAACCGCCTGGACGCGGCGGGCAAAATCCTGGTCCTGCAAGCGCACCCGGAGTTCGTAATCGGATACTTCATGCAGCACGGCGACTGCGTTATGATAAAGGTTTTGCCAGCCACGCGGGGAAAGTTCCTGGAAGATTTCCTGCGCCTCCTGGTCCCAGGTCCACCAGATATTG
>JAQGOT010000422.1 GCA_028293465.1 Pedosphaera sp.
CCGCCGCCGAACCGGGTACCCGGCAAAGCGCCACCGCGATCTGGACCGGCACTGAAATGATCATCTGGGGAGGCGAAAACTCGGGCATCAATTTGCATACCGGAGCGCGGTTTGACCCGATCGCGAACGTCTGGAAATTCACCTCGGTGTCGAATGCTCCAAGCGGACGCGTCAATCACAGTGCCGTGTGGACCGGCACGGAAATGATTATTTGGGGCGGTTACGATGATGGACAGACGGTAAAAACCGGGGCGCGGTATAATCCAGCGCTGGACCAATGGCAGACAGTCGCGACCAACAATGCACCGCCCGCGCGAGGTTTGCATGGAGCCGTATGGACAGGGAGCGAAATGATCGTGTGGGGCGGTTACGGCGTGATATTTAGTACTTATCCGAATCTGGGTGGCCGATATAATCCGGCCAGCAATTCGTGGACCTTGATGAGTACCACCGGTGTGCCGACGGGTCGCGCCGGTTGCACCGCGGTTTGGACCGGTAATGAAATGATTGTCTGGGGCGGATACAACGGCTCGTTTTTTTCAACGGTTTATCAGAACACGGGTTCACGTTACCAGCCGACTAATAATTCATGGACCGCGCTGCCAACTGCCGGCGCGCCAGCCAATCGCACCGGCCACACGGCCGTGTGGACGGGCAAGGAAATGATTGTCTGGGGCGGCGTCAATGCGACCACCAACTTCGCGGTGGGCGGACGCTTTGATCCCGTGGCGAACAGTTGGAAGACCATGACTCCTTTCCATTATGGTGGACGCAGCCAGCATTCCGCAGTTTGGACCGGCTCGGAAATGGTCATTTGGGGTGGCCTGGATACTTTTGATACCGACGGCACTCCTTATGTCACTTTTTCAGGGCGCTATGATCCGGCGAAGGACAACTGGGCGGGGACGCTCGGGGATGCTTCGGCGCCACCGGTGCGGGGCAATCATGTGGCCGTGTGGACCGGTTCTGACATGTTGATCTGGGGCGGCTATGACGGCGCCGCCTACCTCAATACGACCTATCGTTATACTCCACCGCAAACAATGTATCTCTACCTCAAACCGTGAGGAGGAAGTTCACCATGCGGATGGCACGATGCAAAACACGCTCACTCGTTTGTCTTGGGCTGATGGGATTGAGTTGGTGGCTCGGATGCGGCTCGTTACACGCCGAAGACTTCAACGAGTTGCTGGCGGACCGCACGGCGATTGAGCGGGTTTATTATGATCATCGCACCGGGACGAAACCTTCATTTGAGGAAACATTGCCGGTGGAACAACTTCGTCGGTTGGTGGAGCGGGATGTCGCCCGTGAGAAAGCTTTGAAGACGCGCTTTCATTTCGAGGTTGCCACCGCGCAGGTGGACTCGGAGGTGGCGCGAATCAATAAAGGCACCCGGGCACCGGAAATCCTGGCGGAAATCAAGGCGGCACTCGGGAACGATACGAACCGGTTTGTCCGCAGTTTTGCCCGTCCCCTTGTCGTCGAGCGGGAGTTGCGCGAACGGTTTGAGAATGACGACAAACTTCACGCCCAAGTGCGAAAGGAAGCTGAGACCGTGCGCATAGAGTTGCTGGCGGCGCGCTCCGGTGCGCAGGGTTTATCCGCCCAGCTAAAACGCCTGGCGGAGTCTTCCGTGGGGTCGGTGGGTGAACATACCTGGGAATTCGTTCACGCAACGACAGCCCAGAACGAAGCCAACCCGCCGAAGGCGAGTCGTTTCAGCGAATTGCCGCCCCAGTTGCAAAAGGTTCTGAAGACTCAATTGCGAAATACTGGCGATGTCAGCGCCGTTATCGAAACGCCCTCCAGCTTTCTGATTTATCTGGGTAAAGAGCGGACCGACACCACGCTCACGGTGGCGTCATTGAACCTCCCGAAGCTCGATTGCGACACCTGGCTGGCTCAACAATTCTTGTCCTCAACGAAACCATGAAACCATTTTTTTATCGGGCACGTCCCTGGCTGCTCGCCGCGATATTCGCCGCTTGTGTGCCTGGCCTTGCCCATGCTCAGAGCTACAACATGGATTGGTTTACGGTGGACGGGGGAGGAGGAACCAGCATTGGTGGTGCATTTTCCATCAGTGGTACCATCGGCCAGCCCGATGCTGGCGTCCTCTCGGGTGGTGGTTTCACGGTTGAAGGTGGTTTTTGGAGCGGTATTTCCGTCATCCAAAGCTCCGGTGCTCCGATTTTGAGCATCCAACTTGTCGGGAGCAGCGCGATCCTTTCATGGCCTGTGGGCGTCGCCGGCTTTTCGCTCGAGGAAACTGCCACACCTGGCAACGGACCTTGGTCGCCAACACCGCAGCCGGTTTTGGACACGGTCGCCAATCATACCGTGACGGTGCCGGCCGTTAATTTGATCAAAGTATTTCGACTGAGAAAATGAGCCTTCCGCAGCGCCTTGGGCATGGCGTATCATTCTCCATGGTCCACACGTGCTGATTGCCCCAAGAAGGGAGGCAGTCGGGTTCTTGCAGACCAGCGGCATTGCCCCTCACTTTTTGGATTCGGCTGATTGTTCGGATTGCGGTGCGACGATGCCAACAGCGATGAATTGGCCACCACTGGTTTGGTGACAGTGGACCGCCATCAAGTTGACGCCCGGCTTCAGAGTGGCGGCGGCGGCGGAATCAACGAGCCGAAAAGACGGGTTCGAGTCGGGCCGCAAGCATCGAACTCCCGGCGGGACGAGACGACCTGAAAACAAACAAAATTTGGGAACGGAAACTTTTTTACCGGTTGACACCCGCCCTAATGGGCGACCCCTTTACATTTACCCTCGTTTTGGCAGCCGCGAAGTAATTCGTCCATAGAATCACGCATTTCCTTGATCGTCGCATCCCGAGTGCTGGGATCCCACTGAGGCTCGGATTCACGCCAGATATAATTCTTTGCCGGCTCAAACCCCGGATCCTCAACCGCGGCGTCACAGTAAGTATTCGAATAGGCCGTCGGAAAGACATTAAGCCGGGCAAAATGGGTGAGCAGCAGGCGCTTCTCCCGCCAAAGGGCTTCGTTGCAAAGGATTTCGTAGAGCCGTTTAGCGCGTTCTTTACGCATTTCCCCAATATGGGACAATTCCCACGACATGTAAAAACAAAGACCTCTCCTGACCACCTCGCAGTACAGCAAGGACTCCACCCAATCGTTCGATTTTGAAGCGGCTTCGAGCCACCGAAAGGCAGCCTCGTTGTGGTGATCGCTCCGGATCATACCGTCGAACAATTCCAAAAACAGTCCCATCGGTGCGCCTGGCCCGCCGGGAATTTGCTGCGGCAGGTCCAGGAAAATCGCCTCCACCAATGCACCAACCGCCGTATGGAGTCCGTCCTGCTCCAGTTTATCGTGGTAGTAATCAAGGCCAGTAAAAAGAGCCTGCGGACTTTCGGCCGGCTGAGCGGCGTGAAGGGACCGCAGCACGCCGGGAAGGCTTTGTAGTAAATCGGCATATTCCGCTTCGCGCCGGCGCTCCCGATCAGCGTCCGCCGGGGTCAGATCTCCGCGGGCGTGTTGGGGACCAGACGTGGTCCCATTGCGTCGAATCAAAACCGCCGGAATCCTGTCGGATAGGTCCCGAAGGCCATTTTCGATTGCTGCATTCATACCATTTTTGATTTCAAGATTTCTCTACCACGCCAGCGCCGCGCCCTTGGCTATTCCCACCGCCCCGCCAGCTTCAAGCGCCGCGCCACATGTTGCGATTGTACCTGCACTCAACGCTACCACCAAAGAGGCATCGGCCGTCCAAAGCCATGCCGCGTCTGAACCCGGGACGCCGATAAGTATCCGATCTATGACCGTCACGGTGGAAGGAGGCTGAATATAGGGAGGAGCAGTTCTTCTTGCACGCTCGTAACTTTCCTGCAGCCTAAAGAAATCCTTGTTTTTCATACAATCTTTGCAACCGCAACGGCCGTCCCGCTTTTGCTCTATCAAAACGCTAGTGCAATTCAAAACGTTCCCGACAGCGTCCAAATAAGCTGCTCGGTGATTGTTCCAAGCCTCCCTTGCGTTTGTTACCTTAGGATTTGGATAGCCGGGACCTACAGGCTTTTCCGCCAACGCAGCTTTAAGAAATGCATCACCAAAATCGCTTGCGAACCGCAAGCTGGCTTCCCGGGTCCAACCAATAAGTCGTTCCAGGTTTTGTGAACATGGCGATCGTGGGTTGCATGCGCCGCCGCCGTAGTGTTTGTCATCCGCATACGTGGGTTCTAACCCAAGAACATCGACTTTATCGACCCCGTTGTTTCCAACAAAGCCATACAAATTCTCGCCTCCCCGCTCCTCACTCGGATCCCTGCTCAACCAACTTCCTGTGAGTGGACAGTAATATCGATAGCCATAATAAAGGAAAGCCGATTCCTCATCCTGATATTTGGTCGAAAAGCGAAACGGATTGTTCCTTGTTATGGAATCATTGCCGTGAAGGAGTTCGCCGAAGGGCCCATACTCATACTGGCCCGAAATGGCACCGCTGGTGGGGTCAACGAGGGCGGCGATGTTCCCATTTCCATCAAAGCACGTGAATTGCGCCGAAACGGGGCTGGCGATAGCCAGGAGGCCACCCACCCCACCGGCACCTTGCATCGAACCGCTCACGTCCATTCCCCACATATACGACCGAATGGCAGCATTATTCGTTCCGTTGAGCTCGGCGACCAAGTTCCAGCCGTCGTAAACGAACTTGTTGGAGAGCACCATGTTCCAAGTAGCACCGCTGAGGGCTTCGACAGCCTTGGTGATCCTGCGGCCGTGGGAATCGTAGGCGAAGGTGAGGCGGAGCTTGGAAGGGGCGGGGGTGTTGGTGAGGCTCTCCATGGAGATGAGGCGGTTTTCGGCGTCCCAGCGGTTGGTCCAGCGTCCGTCGCTGGTCAAGTTGCCGTCCAGGTCGTAGCTGAACTGCTCCGGGGTTTGGGGCAGGAACAGGTTGCCGGTGGTAGTGGCGATCAGGTCGGCGTTGGTGCCTTGGTTGAGCACGGCCAGATTCGTAAGCGATGGATAAACAGCGCTGCTGGAATTGGTGAACGTCATTTCCGCCCGGTAGAACGTGCCTTTGCGGTAGGTGGGCTGGTTGTTGACCGTGACGGTGGCGGTGTTGGTGGCGTCGCCCAAGATGTCCACGGCGGCGGGCACGGTCCGGTTGGTGTACTGGTTGAGGGTGTTGGCGCCGTAGGTGGCGTGGCGCAGGCCGATGCCCAACTCATTGCCGCCCGCGTCGGTGCTGGTGCGGTTACCGATGTCATCAAAGGTGTAGCCGAACTGCTCGCCGGCGACGGGGGTGGCGTCGGTCCAGTATTTCTTGCCCGAGTTCACCTGGCCCAGGGTGTCGTAACCATAAGCCCACCGGGAGCCATCGCTGTTGGTGACGCTGGAGCGTTGGTTGGCGGCGTTGTAGGCGTAGGCGTGGGAGTCCAGCACCGCGGCCCCATTGGCGCTGCCGATGGAAGTCAACCGGTTGAGGTTGTCGTAGCTCTTGATGGTGGTCATTCGGGTCGTGCCGTTCTGCTGGAAGGTAATATTCTGCACCAGGGGGGAGTTGGCAAGATAACTGTAGGCGGCGGAGTTGGTCCGGTCCGAGATGGAGGCGAGCCGGGAGGCGGCGTCGAAGTTGTTGGTGACCATGGTCAACACGGCACCGCCGGAAAGGGTGACGTTGTTGGTGCGGCGCAGCAGGCGTTGGTGATGGTGTTTTGTCGACCGCGTCGAGCGGACTGTTACAATTATAGGACCCTTTCATGGCCAGGCTGAGGCGGGGATGTGGCTCGGGGCGCATTAGAAGGGTTGGCCGGCTGCGGCCCAGGAGGCGGCGGTGTAGCCGGGCAGCAGGCGGGTGACGGCACCGGCGACAATGGGATGCAGGTCCCAGTCGGCATAGAACATGGTGCCGGCGATGGCGGGGAAGGTCTTCAAGTCGGGGATGGGGATGATCACGTAGCCGCCGGCCGGAGGCCCGAACTCGTGGCACACCGGGTTGATGTGGGTGCCGTCATCCATGAGCACCCAGGTGACGAGCACATAGCTGGTGGAGCAGGGAACTCGCGATTGCGCCATCAGGATGCCGGGCTGGATGCCGCGCTGGGCGAACAGGTGCCACGAGGCGGCGTAGGCACCGCCGCCGCCTGGGACGCCGCCATAACCGAAGTCGTAGGGCGGTGTGCTGGTGTTGGGTACGGTGATGATGGAACCATCGTAGCCGGTCAGGTCGAGTGTGCTCAGATCAAGCTCGTTGAAGTCCGGGAAGGGATAATCTTTGAAGCCGAGCAGTTTCAAATCGCCGGGGGCCATGCCGGCGAACCGGGCCACGTTCGCGGCATCATCGTAGAACACCGCCTGCATGGAGTCGATCACATCGTTGATCTGGACGGGCACAGAGAGAGCCAGGTCCCAACTGCCGGTGGCACCGCCATACGGAAAACTGGAGGCGGCCAGGTGGTAGGGTTCGACGGTGTCCATGTCGGCGAAGGGCGGTTCGAAAATACCAATCGGATCGCCGGGTTCCTCAATGGTGTAGCCATGGTCGGTATACACAATGGAGACATGATCGCTCCGGCTGGTGGAGGGCACACCAGTCAGCGGGGACCAGTTCATGGTGTCGTGATCGTGTTCCGGGGTGGTGTAAGTCTCGTCACAATCTTGTTGCAGGAACGCCCCCTGCGGACCGGTGTAAACGCCGCCGCCGATGCCGGCGGGATCGCGGCCGAAGAGAGCGCCTGGTGGATCTGCCGGGTTCCACCCGTACCAGCCGCTCACCATGCGCAGCAGAAAGACGGTCTTCGGCCGCGGGTCGGGCGGTACCATTATTTTAGCAGCGGCAATCGCAATTCTGTCATCTACGGGATCCAGAGCCAGCCCGTTGGTTGTTCCGATTGTGCCTTGGTACACGAGGATGTAGCCGACAGCATTTGTTGGCGGGTTGAAGCTCGCGCTCACGGTACCGCCGGACGCCAGAGTGCCGGAATAATCAGTGGAAAAATCGGCACCGATCAATTCCGTGCGCACTCCATCAGCAGCATCATGAAAGAGGTGAAACGCCCCCCCGGCAAAGGGCTGGCCGGATGCGTTTGTGATCGTTATGTAATACGTTCCATTCGTACTAGCCAAAGGACTGATGCCCAATTGACCGCGAAAGAAGTAATCGATAAGGCCGGTGCTGTACTTGACTGCTTTGGGAATGAGGATTGCGTGGTATTCCGCAAGAACCTTTTGGTCATTTATCGTGGTCATGGAGGCGACTCCGGCAGTGGTTGCCAATTTCTTTGGAAATTTTGACGCCAAGTATTTCAGAACACTGTGATTGGTGACGACAATTCCGTCGTTTGTCTTTCCAATCCCGAAGCGAACTACTGAGGTGCCGTTCTTCAAAATTGATGTCATTGTTGCCGTTGTGAGTCTGGCTTTTACTGCCGGAAAGGTTGTGCTGGTAAGTAATGAAGGAAACGGAAAGTAATGTTTGTCGCTGGCTTTAAAGAACTCCTTGTAAAGTGCCCTTTCTCCAAGAAAGTTGGCGTTGCAAAATTCGGCCAGCCCCAATTGAGTTCCGCCGGCTGCATCAGTATTCAGGACCTGCGAATTCTGCGCCTGAGTATTGGTTGTGTTGTATACATTTCTGTCCCAGAAATCACGCAGTTTAGTAAATCCAATGCCCTTCCAATCCAACATCCCGTGCGCGTAATTTAAACTTTGAGAATGAGCCTCGCCATAATCCTCTATGTCGCTGTGATAGGGAGAATTGACAGCATAAAACAGATAATCCAAATGCTGCTCGTTCCTGACATGTTGGGGCTGACTTGTATCTTGCAATAAATGCATAACTTGTCCCACAGCACGAAACATATGATCAAGATTGGCCGAACGCGTTGACGCATTGATGGAGGTCAAGCCCAGCCATTCATAGCCGCGCGCATTTGGCCAGGACCACACGTTGGACGAATTAAGGTTTTGTCGTATGTTTAAACCCGTTGCGTTAGAAACTGAGGCCCAAAAAAAAGAATCACGACCATCCAGCCAATCAGTTAGGCCGATTTTGCGCACTGGGTCATAAAAGTGGTTAAGAGACCTCTTTTTGCCTGCATCCACGTCTATGTCGTCCTCACTCCCACTCCCTCCTTTCATCATTCCGGCAGCTTTTTTAGAACTGTAGTCGGAAGCAATGGTAACCAGGAAGTGCTTATACGGCGTGGAATCTGTGGCAGCTGATGCTACTGCGTTCGCAGTAATTGACTGATGAACTATCACATCGTGTGCTAATGA
>JAQGOT010000423.1 GCA_028293465.1 Pedosphaera sp.
GAGCCATCAAATGTGCCGCTGCTGGATGTGTGTCCATTGATGGTTGCGGTAATCGTATCGCCATTCGCCGGATATGTGGTGCCGCTCTTGCAAGTGCCGGTAAGGACCACACTCGCTGTACCATAGATGGCAGTGGGCGAACCCAACCCGGAGAAGACTGGCGTTACCGGTGGACTTATAACCAGATTTATCGTGCTTCCAGAGATAGCCAGCGAACCGCCGACAGGCAGATTTTGCGTGGTAAACCCGCTGGTGCTGGGTGTGCCACTGGCAAATGTAATCAGCGGATAAGTTCCAAATGCCAGGCTGCCGGCATTCGCGATTGTAAGTGTGGCTGAACTGGCTGAAAGCGCACTGGCATCGGCATTAATCTGAAATGGCGCAACGGAGGCACTGGGGGCGGCGCTGGCGAAATCAAATTTAAGAGTGCCGGCAGTGATTCCAACGCTTGTCAAATCCACCAAAGTGCCGTCAACCACGGAAGGGTCGATCGCCAAAATGCCACCGGTCCCAACTGTGATACCACCGGCTCCAAACGAACCGCCTGCCGGAGCGGATACAGTTAATGTGTTGCCTCCAATAGCGAGAACACCGGAGCTGATGGTTGGAGTGCCATCGACAGTCAGGTTTTGACTCAGCGTTACGATATTAGCACCATTGCCACCGGTATTTGCGACTGTGAAATTGTTGACTGTCGTCGGCAATCGATTGCCAGTCCCCTGCGAAGAATTACCGTTGTAAGTGTAGTTGGCACCAGTGCTGAAGGTCTTCGTGCCGCTCACCGTGATGTTGCCATTGAGCCCGCCCGTGTGTGCGGTGATAATTCCCGCACCAGAACTGAGGTTGAACGTGCCCGAGCCGCTGATTACGCTCGCGCCCACGTCCAAAGTCGAGCCACTATTGACGGCCCAGCCAATAGCGCCACTGATTGTGCCGCCACTGGTAAATGTTTGGGTGCCGGACTTTGCAAAGTTAATATTTCCCGTTTGCGCGGCGGTGGTCTTCTTGAGCGTTGCCCCGCCTGGCACAGAAACATTCCCTGACACGTTGAGCGTTACAGTTCCGGATGAGCCGCCGCTGGCCAAATCCAGTATCCCGCCACTTGATATAATAAGATCACCAGTCACGTTAATTGTAGGACTGCCAGTTGTCGTGGCCACTTCCAAAATGCCTTGCTGTATGCTTAGATTGCCGACGATTGCCAGCGTCGTTGATTGCGAGCTTGCCAGGCGGAGTGTGGCAGTGTTCAGGCTGACTATGGTGAAATTCCCATTAACGGTGGCAAGAGTGCCGCCAAGGTTGATGTTTCCTGTCTGGCTCGGACAATTCCACGTGAAATTGCCGAAGGCTTGCCCCGCCAGGCCGGTCGGCGGGGAGGTGTCGGTCGTGTAGCCGATGATTTCACAGGTCGAAGTTGCAGCCCAAGTCGCGGTCGGAATTGCACCCGCCGTCGTCGTAAAGTTGTGCTGATATTTGCCAGTGCCCGTGAAGCTCAATGTCCCGGTGGGTGTGAACGTGCCCGCGTTTTTCAGAACGCCGCCAGTGGTTACGGTGAGCGTCGCGCCGCTGCCAACCGAGCCGCCCGTGCAGGATACGGTTCCTACCGTGGAATCCAGCGTGCAGCCGCCGGTATTATTCACCGTCAAAAGACCTGTGCCAAGATTTCGGCCCAAGGGGATTTCATTCCGCGCACCGATGGTCGCCGGCGTTGAACCGGTATAAGTCACGTTCAAATTGGCCCCAAAGGTGGGTGCGGCGCCCAGGCTGCCGGTATTGAGGGAGATCGTCGCGGCATTGGCCAGCGTCAGGTTGCCGGTGACGGCGCCGGCGGTCAGCGTGAGCGCGCCGTTGATTGTTGGAGCGGTGGTCAGCGTGGCTCCACTGGAATTATTGAGCGTCAAATTATTAAACGTCGTGGCCGATGCTCCGGCAATCTCAGGCGCTGCTCCGGTGAATGACACCGTGCTTCCCGTCGTGGTGAACGTGCCGGCGCTTCTCGTAAACGTGCCTGCGCCGGTGCCTGTTACTGTGAGCGTCTGAGCGGACGGAACAACCAGAGTTCCGGCAGTTTGATTAAGGGCACCGATTGAGAATGCGCTGGGGAAAGTGCTGGATCCACTGCCTGAATATATAAACGTGCCACCAATCGGCGAGCTGGGAAACGTAATCGCCGCATTCACATTAGCACCGATGGTCAGATTGTTATTAACGGTAGAGCCGCTCAAAGACGCATTGCCGGCACTGGACGGTAGCATTTGCACATTATAATACGTTGTCGCCTTGGCGGTCACACCACCTTTTGTATAGATCACCGTATTGGGCGTGTTGGCCGTGCAATTGAAAGTAGTTACCGTAAGCGTCGAACTTCCGTATGAAAGGCTGCTGTTCCCCCCTTGAGTCCATGTGCCGGCGCCGGAAAGCCACGAACTTGATCCGCCACCAGAAATGGTTAATCCGGTCGCGTTGTTTATTACCGAGCCGCTGACAGATATGCTGGACGGAATTGTGAATGTCCCTCCCGTAATCGTCTTGCCGGTGCCGCTAAAAGTCCAGAATCGAGCACTAGCCCCGCTGACATCGTTCAAGGTGCCGGAAGAGTAGGTAAAATTTCCGGCGAACTTGGGCACACCACCATTGCTGTCGAACGTGCCGCCACTGACAGTGAAGTCGCCGGTGTAGGTTCCGCCGGAGCTTTGGCCACCAAGTTTAAGTGTGCCGCTGGATACGGTCGTCGTTCCAGTCACGCTCAAATCCGAAGCTGCATTGGCCGTCGCAAGGGTCGCGCCGCTAACACTAAGATTGCCGCTGACGGCCGTGCCGCTCGCCAAGGTCGCAGTGCAAGTTCCGCTCCCGGTCAGATTACCTTGGATCGTGGTGACACTCGTCATGGTCTTCGCGCCGGTGCCGGAGAGAGTCAGGTTTTGGTAAGTTACCGGATTTACCGTTTGGGCAGCACCGATATAACTCACCGTTGAACCGGAACTTCCGGTCGCCAGGGTGACCGTGGCTCCAATAGAAGTTCCAGTAAAACTCAAATTTAAATTTCCTGCCCCCCCGGTCAAATCGACTGTGGCAGTTCCAGCCGAGCCGGATTGAGTAATCGTGGAACTCACATTGAAAGTTCCTGTTCCGCTGATGGCTAATCTGGTGGTATTGCCGGTGGTTCTGTTTAATACGACTGACGTGACCGAGCGCGCGTCAGAAACGGTGACTGTAATACCCGTGTTAATGGTGACGGTGTCAGATGCTCCGGGTGGTCCCGATCCACCCCAAGTCGCCGGGTCACTCCAATCACCAGTCACGCTGCCAACGAAGGCCGCCGCCTGAACATTCGTCGCGCCGAGCAGCGCAACAAGTGCGATGAGGATGACGCAAATCCGTCCGCCGTTTGCCGTGAGAGATTTCATATAGATTTGGAGAACAATTTGCTGTTTAGGCTTTTATCTGATAAACCTTCCACCGACGGACACCAGAACTGCGTTGCGCGCTCCGCTACGAATAGATGGCGAGGCAGGCAGTTCGCACTTACCCCACTTAATACCAGGATCGAAACGGCAGAATACGGGTACGTAAATGGATGATATACTCTGCCGACAGGGTGCTATTTAATGCACTCTATTGGTTTGGGTAAAATGTGACAAGTCACATGAAACGGCGACAGTTGGCTTGTGGCACTTGGCCCTCAAGCATGAGCCAAGCGGAAAAACACTGACTGATTATTGATCCTCACAAAAATAATGTCAGAAATCCTAATCTTCACCAATGGAGCAGAGGAGCCCCAGGAAGGTCTGCAGCCGTGCCTTGTCGTGGTGGATACTTTCCAAGGTCTGGTTGAGAACGGCACTCAGTTCCCGCACGTCGTGGGGCGCGACATTTGCCAGCTTGTCATGTTTCACATGGTTCCAGAGTGCTTCCACCGGGTTGAGTTCCGGCGCGTAGGGCGGCAGCGGTTCCACTCGCAGTAGGGGGTAGTCGGCCAGCAACTCCTCCAGGGCTCCCCCTTCGTGCATGTTGCCCTGATCATGAATGATAATCACGGGGCGGCGCCACAACCGCTCTCGGAGCAAGCCCTCCAGATAGTCGGCGTAATCCTCGGTGGTGATGTGGGCATTGGGATAGAGCAGGTAATGCAGGCGCGCCCATCCGGCGCCGGGCGTCTTCCACTACGAGGCCACCACGCTGACCTTGTCGCGGTGCGTGGTGCGCTGGACCAGCACCGGGGTCACACCCCGCACAGCCTGGGTGGTCCGCAGGAGCGGCGCGAGCAGAAAACCGCTCTCATCATTGAAGAGGATGGTGGCACCGGTCCGGCGGGCCTTTTTTTATTGCGGGCCAGACCCGGCCCAGCCAGTGGTCGATGGCTTGCGCATCCCGCTCGCGGGCGACACGGCTGGGGATCTGCGGACTGATCCCATGATCCTGCAGCCGAGGGTTCAGGTAGCGCGGATGGGAACTGCACTCCGAACTCGCCCTGGATCGCCTGGGCCAGGCGGGGAGCCATCCAGCGCGGGGTGGGAAAACCAAACTCCTGCGGATCGCAGCCCAGCCAGGACAGAACCGCTTCGACCTGATCATCGGTGAGTTTAGGCGGACCGCCATCACCAGAGGCTTTCTTCCATTCATCAACAATTCGTCGAATTGAGGTGTCGGCAAAAACGTCAGCCGGGATGTAGTGAAAGTGCTCGTTCAGGTGGTGGCAGCGTTAACTCGATTCATTGCCGCAATACCCCCTGAAGCCAAACTTTCTCGCGGGCATCCGTTCAGAACCGGTGCCCCGCCCCGACCGTTATGAACAAGGACCGGCTACTGACCCCTAGGTAAGTAGTGCCCGCTCGGATTAAACGCGTTAATTTGGTGGATGAGAACGAGCGGTTCACCCACCGAACTGGAAACACCGGCGCATCCTTGCCCTGCAACGCGACCTGGAAGGCTACAACACTGCCGAGGTCGCCGATTTTCCGGGCCTGGACGCCAGCAGCGTGCGCCGTTGGCAGCGGCAATCCCAAGGGCATGGCTGGCGGGCACTCCTGGGGCGCCCGGTGCCGGGGCGGCCGCCGCGGCTTTCCTGCACGCAGGAGAAGATCGTTCGTCGCTGGCTGGCCGGTTAACGCTGGAACGGCCGCCGCCCCACGCCCCGGAGTTAAATCCAGTCGAAGCGGCCTGGAGTTGGCTCAAGTACGGGCGGCTGTGCAACTTTGCCCCGCGGGATGCGCGAGAATTACAGCTCGCCGTGCTCAGAGCGTGTTTGGAAAGTCCCCAAAATACGATTTTCGGAGCGAGGCAATGCTCAATTCAGCCCAAAAACTGCATTTTTTGCCTCGAACGGCGAGGTTTTTGGGTGTTTTGCTGACTTTCCAAACACGCTCTCAGAGAAATGAAAGGCTTGCGCTCGCGCCAGAAATTACGGCATGGATTTTTCGCCACTGCAAAACTCCGTCTGCCGCGGGTGTTACTTACCTAGGAATCAGTAGCCCCAATTTTATTGGCTCAGGAGCGTTCGGACGACGGCTTGCCATGGTTTTGGAACCGTTCCCGCAGGCGGGAAGATGTCGCGTAACATGCCAGCCCGCGAACACGTCGGATTGGAACGGGGAGGCGCGACTGTCCCTTTAAACGATCTAAGTCATTAGCTGGGACATAAGTTGCTCGGTCCAGTGAAGTTTGTGATTGGGGGTGAAGGCGGGCGATGGAAGGCCCCCCTCCCGAGCGATTGGTTCCCAGTATTCATGCTGCTCCCATCCATCAACAAGCGCGCCCGCAGGTAATTCACACGGTCGTATCGCTTCCGCTAGGTGAACACCCTATTTCACCAGCCCTAAGGAGGTGTAACTTGGCAATACATGGCTGCTTCCTCACCCCGTCCTCATTGACTTCGCAGGCGTGGCCGAGCAAAGGGAGGGTGGAAGGTGGGGATCATTTCTGCCGGATCGGCGGCACGTCAAATAACTGCGGGAGGACACGTCAGACAAGAAAAGGAGGATCCATTGATGCGAACATACAAGAAACCGCCCGAGCCCGTTCACGTACCGGGCACGGTCAGGGGCGAGGAGCTTTCGCTGAAAGAAGGCAAGGAAGCCGGACGTCGCAGCGGGCGGAAATACTATCGCTCCGCAAGGGATTCGACCGGGATCAACGCCGACGATCGGCAGCCGATTCTTCCGTCCATGCCTAATATTCCATCAACCTGACCCATTCAACAAGCGCAAATCAAAAACCGGCCGTGGAAACCCTCCGCCATTTTGCATGAGCCCCAATCTCACCGCCCGACGCGGGAGTCCGTTCGCCACGCTGCGCCGTCTGAAGCAGCCGCGAGCCGTCCCGGAGCGGTGTGAACTTTGCAGCGTGGCGCTGGCGCCGGGCCATCGTCACCTGCTGGAGATGTCCACCCGTCAAGTGGCCTGCGCATGCGACCAGTGCGCGTTGCGCTTTCAAGTGGTGGTGGGAGGACGGTTCAAACTCATTCCCCGCTATCCTCACGCGCTCCCCGATTTCCGCCTGACCGATGGGCAATGGGAGAGTCTCGCCCTGCCGATTGACCTGGCCTTTCTCTTTCACCACACGCCGGGTGGGAAGATGATGGCGCTCTATCCCAGCCCTGCTGGCGCGACCGAATCGCTCCTGCCCTTGGAGGCGTGGAAAATTCTGGTGGCGGACAACCCCGCCCTGACGCAAATGGAGCCGGATGTCGAGGCGCTGCTCGTGAACCGGGCGGGCACGGCGCGCCAATACTACATTGCGCCGATTGATGCCTGTTACGAGTTGGTGGGATTGATCCGCGTTCATTGGCGCGGGTTATCGGGTGGAGAAGAGGTCTGGGAGCAAATCGCCGCATTTTTTGCCCGGCTGGAGGAACGGTCCGAACCGTTGTCAGAGACAGGCCCGGAGGTAAGCCATGCCTGAGCTTGATTTCAAGGTCACCGGGGTGGAGCCGGCGGTTCACGGGCTGACCCCATTGTTGCACTTCAAACTGCAAGTCACCAATGCGCCGCCGACGGAATCCATCCAGACAGTGATGCTGCACGCGCAGATTCAGTTTCAATCAGCGCAGCGCTCTTACAACGCGCAGGAACAGGAGCGGCTGTCCGACCTCTTCGGGACACCGGACCGTTGGGGGCAGACGCTCCGCAACCGCCTGTGGGCGCACAGCAACACCATCGTGCGAACCTTCACCGGGACGACCGAGGCCATCTTGCCGGTGCAGTGCACGTATGATCTGAACGTGACCGCCACGAAATATTTTTTTGCCTTGGAGGAAGGCGACGTCTCGTTGCTCTTTTTGTTCAGCGGCACAGTTTTTTACGCCGCTGCGGACGGGCGACTGCAGGCGGAACAAATCTCTTGGAACAAGGAATGTGCGTATCGCATGCCGGCCCGCTTGTGGCGGGAGATGATGGACCAGCACTATCCCAACAGTGCGTGGATCTATTTGCATCGGGACAGTTTTGAACGGCTTTATGCCTACAAACGGCGCCACGGACTGGCCACTTGGGAGCAGACCATCGAAAGGTTGCTGCCGGAGCTGGATGCGAAAGAGGTGCTCGCATGAAACCGTCCTTGCTGGATCAGGTGGTCAACGCCGTGCTCTACGAGGGTTACATTCTCTATCCCTACCGACCCTCCTCGAAAAAAAATCAGCAGCGCTTCACCTTCGGACGGGTTTATCCGGAGGTTTATAGCAAAGCGCAGGAGGGAGCGGAGCCGTTCGTCATGCAAACGGAGTGTCTCGTCCGCGTTCCCGTTGCGTCTCCCGTTTTCGAAGCCAGTGTCCGCTTCCTGCACCCGATGGCGCGTGAGGTGGGTTCGGTTTTCAACCCGAGCCAGAAGTTAGCCGGCGGCACGACGGGGCCTTTCCAAGGGGTGCCGGAACTTCGAGTGGATGGCAATCTTTTCCAGACTTGGCAGGAAGCAGTGGAACGGGAAGTCAAACTCCCTCCGTTGCCCTTGCGTGCGCCGTTCCCGTGCCGGCTCGACTTTCTTTTTTGCCTTCCCGCATCACAAACAGTGGAACCGATCCGTGATCAACAAGGCAGCACAGCCGGGATGATCCGACGTCGGCAGGAAAGAATCGAGGGACTGATCCAGCTCGTGGCCGAGCCGGTGGATGCAATGATTGTCAAACTGACGGTGCGTGTCCTGAATCAGACACCAATGCCAACCGCGGCAGTGGCGGATCAGGCTGAGGTCCTCATGCGGACCTTCGCCTCTACTCACACGATCCTCCACCTGCAAGGGGGTGAATTTATTTCCCTGACCGACCCACCGCCCGCTTGCGAGCGGGCCGTCGCCGGTTGCAAGAACATCGGCACCTGGCCGGTGCTGATCGGGGAGGAAGAAAAAGGTGAGCGGGACACGATACTGTCGTCACCGATCATCCTTTCGGATTACCCGAAGATTGCGCCGGAAAGTTCCGGTGATCTTTTTGACGGAACCGAGATCGATGAGATTCTCACGTTGCGCATCCTGACGATGACCGACGAGGAGAAGCGGGAGATGCGCGGGGTGGATGAGCACGCCCGCCGGCTCCTGGAACGGACGGAAACGATCGACGGGCAAGACCTGCTCAAAATGCACGGTGAAATGCGCGCGGATCGTTCGTTCGATGAAACCATTTTTGGAACAAGCAAGCCGGTGAAAGGCGTCTCGGTCGATGACGTCCACCTCCAGGCGGGCAGCTTGGTCCGGATTCAACCCAAAGGCCGGGCCGATGTAATGGACATGGCGTTGGCCGGGAAGACGGCCGTCATCGAGGCGCTGGAACAGGACGCGGAGGGCCGGGTGCATCTGGCGTTGGTGTTGCAGGATGATCCCGGAAAAGACCTGGGCCTGATGCGCCAGCCGGGCCATCGTTTTTTCTACGGCTTGGATGAGATCGAACCGCTGTGCGAGGGCAAATGACGAAGCAAATATTAATTGCCGGCATTGGTAATATTTTTCTGGGTGATGATGCGTTCGGCGTTGAGGTCACACGCCAGTTGCTCCAGCGCCCGCTGCCAGGAGGTGTTCGCGTCGTTGATTTCGGCATCCGCAGCTACGATCTCGCCTATGCCATCATGGATGGCTATGACGCCATCATCCTGGTGGATGCCACCTCGCGAGGACAACCTCCGGGCACAGTCTATTTGATCGAACCCGACCTGAACGAAACCAGCAATCTTGAAGCTGAGGTGCTGAATGCCCACAGCCTGAGCCCGGTTAAGGTGCTGCAAATGGTCCAGTCGTTCGGTGGGCAGCACGGGCGGTTGTATCTGGTCGGCTGTGAGCCGGCCGTGCTGGAAACGGAGAATGGAGAGATTGGCTTGAGCGCCACGGTTCAAGCGGCCGTTCCGAAAGCGATTGAGATGATTGAGTCTCTGCTGGCCGACCTGGCTGGTGAAAGCAAAAAACCCGGCCTCGTGGAGGCCTAGATCAAGGAACTAAATCACATGCGTAACACAAAAAACATTGTCATCACGCTCTCGCTGCTGGCAGCGGCCGCTACTTTCATTGCCAACCTGCCGGAGCTTCGGCGCTACCTTAAAATCCGCAGCATGTAGTTGAAGCCAACCCGATGCTGGCAGCCACCGGCTATTAACCAGAGGAAAGGGGTGGCCTGGCCGCCGCGCGATCAGAAGAAAGGAGAATTAATTTTATGAAAACACCAGAAGTCGTGGCCAACCGGCCACCGGACGTCAAGGAAATCCACATCGTGTGGATGACGAGCGGGTTGAGTTGCGATGGAGATTCGATCTCCACCACCGGGGCCACGCTGCCGAGCATCGAAGATGTCGTCATGGGCAATATTCCGGGCCTGCCGAAGGTGCATCTGCACAACCCGGTGCTGGCCTATGAAGTGGGCGGCGAGTTTATGAAGTACTGGCACCTGGCTGCTGAGGGGAAGTTGGATCCTTTTGTCCTCGTGCTGGAGGGTTCGGTTCCCAACGAGAATATCAAAGCGGAAGGCTACTGGGCTGCGATGGGCACCGATCCCCATACAGGCCAACCCATCACCACCAACGAATGGATCGATCGATTGGCGCCAAAAGCCCTCGCCATCGTTTGCGCCGGCACCTGCGCGACATACGGCGGCATTCATGCCATGGAAGGCAATCCCACCGGCGCGATGGGTCTCGCTGATTATCTCGGCTGGAACTGGCGCTCGAAAGCGGGCTTGCCCATCGTGAATGTGCCCGGTTGCCCGGTCCAGCCTGACAACATGATGGAGACGCTGCTCTATCTTCTTTATCAAGTGGCCGGCCTGGCGCCGATGATCCCGCTGGATGATCAATTGCGGCCCACCTGGCTTTTCGGCAAAACCGTTCACGAAGGTTGCGATCGCGGGAGTTATTATGAACAGGCCGACTTTGCCCACGAATACGGTTCGCCCAAATGTTTGGTCAAGATCGGCTGTTGGGGGCCGGTGGTGAATTGCAATGTAACCAAGCGGGGCTGGATGGACGGTATCGGTGGTTGCCCAAACGTCGGCGGCATCTGCATCGGCTGTACCATGCCCGGCTTTCCGGATAAGTTCATGCCTTTTATGGACGCGCCACCCGGGTCAGCGCTTTCGACCAAGGTGGTCGGAATATGGGGCGGTGTTGTCCGAAAACTGCGCGCCATCACCAACCGCACGGTGAACAAGGAGCCGAAATGGCATCATCGCGGAACTGAACTCACGACGGGCTATCAACCCAAGTATTATGGCAATGGTAATGGCCACGGCAACGGCGCGGGATAGCGCCACTTTGGGATTGGGCCCGATGCGGTAATCTGGCCAATCCAAGCGGGAACGCGGCAAGGAATCCAAACTCAACATTTAAAGAAAGAGGTTTATATGGCAGAAGCAATCGCAACTCAACCGAGACAGACGACCCCCAGCAAACGCGGCGAGCTCGTGGAAATGTCCTGGGACCCGATCACGCGTATCGTGGGCAGCCTGGGTATCTTCACCAAAATCGATTTCGAAAAAAAGAAGGTGGCGGAGTGCCATGCCACTTCATCCATCTTCCGCGGGTACAGCATTTTCATGCAGAACAAGGACCCGCGCGACACGCACTTCATCACCAGCCGGATCTGCGGCAATTGCGGCGACAATCATGCCACCTGCTCGGTTTAAG
>JAQGOT010000022.1 GCA_028293465.1 Pedosphaera sp.
TTTATAAAGACTCGACGGCAAACGGAGTAAACCAAAAGAAAAGGAAGCAAAAATGAAAAAGGAAATAGTGGTATTATGCGCGGCCCTCACGTTGGCCGGATGTGGCAATCAGGGGGGCACCGGGGGAGGTACCGGATCGGACACCGGGACGGGCTCCAGCAGCAGCAGCACCAATCAGGGCGGCATGGGGACCGGAGCCAGCACCAATCAGGGCGGCGGTTCCTATGGTGGCAGCAGCTCAAGCACTAACAGCAGCGGCGGCACAGGCACTGGCGGAGGCACAAGTGGTGGCACGGGCAGCTCTTTGAACACGAACAAGAGCACTGGTGGGACGGGCAGCTCTTCCGATACGAACAGCAGCAGTGGCGGCACGGGCAGTTCCGGCTCCAGCAGTGGTGGAACCGGCAGCAGCTCGGACACCGGAACCGGCACGGGCAGCTCTTCCTCGAGCACGAACAGCAGCGGCAGCACCCCTCCTCCTCAGTAAGCGTCCAAGCGACCGCTCTGGTTGCTCAAGGGATCACATCATCGGCGGAAAGGCCACTTGCCGGCAGTATGCTGTCGGTAAGCCTGGCCTCTCCGAGTTAAACGATCAGCTTCCTATCCTGCCTTTGCCGGTCGTGCTGCCAGCCAGGGGAGGCTCCGCCTTGACCTGTTGTACTTCGATGGCGCCAGCCTTATAGCTCTGGCCGCTGACGATGATCAAACCCGCGTTATCCGCCGTCCTGAATTTCACGGGCAGGCTCACCCGCTCCCGACCGCTCTGGGCCTTGAACACTGAAAAATGGAGGTGGGGTCCGCTCGTGAACCCGGTGTTGCCGGATAACCCGAGCAAATCGCCCACGGCCACCTTGTCACCAACTTTTACCTTGTTGCCCCCGTTCTTGAGATGCGCGTAGATACCAATGGTGCCATCGGAATGTTGGACCAGAATGCAATTGGCGCAGCGCTCGTACTTGCGGTCGGGACCGCCGACATCCGAGTCATCCTTGGATTTAACCACCACACCGGCCCGGGCCGCGTGCACGGGCGTACCCACGGGCATTTTCCAGTCGATGGCATATTCATCCGGCCCTGTGTGGCTGAAGCTGCCATGATAGCCTTGTGTAACGCGGAACGCGGCACCGGGCGCGTAGGGCAAAGCGTAAACCTCCGTGTCATCATGAATGGCGGTAACGCTGCCAATGGTGAAGGCGTCGGTATAACTATAGTCCCAGGGCGCATCTCGCTTGATGGGGGCAAGCTTGAAGGCTTCCACGGTTTGGTTTCCGGGGAAAGTGGCCGTGTATGGAAACTTGGTGCTGCCTTCCAAATTGGTCATTTGCATGCTGAACGTTGCCGTCACGTCCGCCGCCTCAAGGTTTTGGACATAGAAGTGCAGGAATCCGCCTTCATCGCGGGTGGTGACCTTCAGCATTTTGCCCGGTTCGGGACTGGCATGGCTCGATCCTGTTCCGAGGGTGCAAAACAAGGCAGCCAGCAAGGGCTGCCAGGAGTGTCTCCAAGAGAGAAGCAATTGAACGCAGCGCAAATGATGACGAGGTTTCCGGAGCGGGGTTTTACAAATCATTTCAGTTTTCACGAATAATCAGGTTTGGTGGCGTGCGGCGATTTAGGCGGCGATTGGGATCAGGCAGGAGCCGGCGGGTTTGGCGAGCGTGGGTGAGATGGCGGGGCCGCGGGGCGGAGGCGTCCCGAAATCGGGCAGGCCTTCAGGAGTCCAGGTGAATCGTTTGGCATGGACGTCGCGGTCTTTCCACCCGTGTTGGAGCGCGGATTTGGAATGATAGATGATCCAGTCCTCCGTCTGGCAGAGCGACTTGACGAACGAACAATGACCGACCCCCCAGACATGCTCGGTCTTTTGGAAAACCGGCCCGTGCTTCTGCCAGGCAGCCGGGTTCATGACGTCCCCGGTCGGGTTGTGCAGCAGACCGAGGCAGTAATCCGGGGTCCAACTACCGCTGGCGGAATAGACAATGAAGAGATTTCCGTTGCGCTGAAGCACCTGAGGGCCTTCGCAGATGGGCATGGCCGACCGCTCCCAAGGGCGATCCGGCGTGCAGAGCAACATTCGCGGGCCCGCCAGGGTGAGCGGGTCCTGCATGGGGGCGATGTAAAGATTCTGTTGCCCGTTCCGCCTGCCGGGCCAGCCTGACCAGATGAAGAACATGCGACCGTCCGCCTGCGTGAAGACGGTGCCGTCGATCGACCAGCCGCCGGTTTGGATTTCCCCGCGGCAGTGATATTTCCCCAGCGGATCATCCCCTTGCGATTCCAGGACCCACATCCGGTGGTTCTTATTCCGGCCATCGTCCGCCGCGTAATAGATGAACCAACGGTTGCCGAGGCGATGAAGTTCGGGAGCCCAGATGGCATTGGCATTCCGACCGGCAGCGGGCGCGCTCCAAACGCAGACGGCGGGATCCTGTCCGACGCCGGCGATGGTCCGTGACTTCCGGATCATGATGTTGCGTTGATGGTTTTTGCTTTCGCAGTAGTAGTAGAAGCCTTCGTGGAAGATCATCCACGGGTCTGCGGAATCAGGTGGCAGTATCGGGTTTATGCTTCGGCCTTTCGCTCGTGCGGTTTTTACGGACCTGGATTTGTTCCCCGGCTCCACCGCCGGAGAATGTCGTCCTGCCCCCGGGACCAACCCTTGGGACGTGCGCAGATTAAAATGATCGTGAGGGCCGAGTCTGTAGGTGCGCTCTGAAAATTTTGTAGGTGTTTGTCTGATGATGTGAAAACGGGTGCGGAGAAGCGGAAAAAGGCGGAGGAACAAGCGTCAACGGGTTGCAGCCGGGGAAGGTTTGAGTTTAACTATTCGTGTGCCCGCGCCGCAACAGCTTCACTTGTTTGAGCCGGCCAAGCCGCTGCTGCAGCGGTTCGGCGCCGGCTTCTTCAAGGCCGTGCCGCGAAAACCCGGCGTTTATATCATGAGCGGGGAAGCCGATCGCGTTTTGTACATCGGCCAATCGGGGAACCTTCGGCAGCGGTTGGGTTCATACAAGAATGCCCGCCCGGATCGCGTACCCCGGAAGATCATCCGACTGATTCACCTGGTGCGGACGCTGGTGTGGGAGGAATGCGAAACGCCGGCAGCCGCGCGCTTGAAGGAAACCCAGTTGCTCCGGGTTCACCGGCCGAAATTCAACGTGCAGAATACTTACCCCCCGGCGTACCGTTTCATCGGCTTGACGCAAAGCGAGGAACGGTTGGACTTCAGCTTGGGCAGGGAACCGAAGCCGGAAGGAAAGGTTTATGGCGCATTCAAGAGCGGCTCCGTGCGGGCATACGCCGGATTGTTACGCCTGCTCTGGGCGGCGCTGCATCAACCTGGTTCGCCCCATGATTTTCCCGCAACGCTTTTGCACACAAAACCACCCAAGGAGTTCAGCTTACGGGCGGGCCCAAGCCCGGCACAACTCGGGCTGGATCAGATGGCAACGAGTGTGGATAATTATCTCGCGGGTGAATCGGAAGAATTGATCAACCTCCTGGCGGGAGCACTTCCCGCCGGACCCGAAATCTCGAATTTCCAACGGAATCTGCTGGCGGAGGACCTGGAAACCCTGACCGAGTTTTACGAACACGCGGCAAAACGAAATCGCAACCTGCGTCAGCAGAACGGCCTTGAGGACCGGATCATCCCGCCGGAAACCTTGGATGACTTGTTGGCGTTGGCCTGGAAAGCCCGTGAGGCTTCAGATTGAGGGGCTCACTCCCGTGAGGTTGGATGGATCTTGGGTTCAATCCGGCCGAGATTGATTCTATTCCCCACCGGAAGGATAAGACTCATCGCTGTTATCCAAGGCCCCCTCACGGGCCCGGACGCGGCTCCGCGCCCATTGTTCCTTCCGCCGTTTGCGGGGCATTTCGACGGGCACCCGCAAACAGACGCTCTGGGTCGGCAAGACCGCGCACCAATCGGAGATGAGTTGCTTGTATGCCTCGCCCACGGGACGGATCTGACGCTTCAGATCATAAAGGCCCAACGGATTCACGTGAAAATTTTCCTCCCGCAGCGCGGTGTCCCAATCCATCTGGTCGGTGAGGGAATACCAGGTAAAGCCCACGATGGGGATGCCGTCATTACGCACACGCAGGACATTGGCCCATTCCTTCCAAAGCCAATACACCGCTTCATCCCCGTTGGGCCCTTGGGCGAGGTTGGTTTCGGTATGCATCACCGGCAGTTTATAACGCTGGTAATATTGCCGGGTAATTTCACTGTAACCAAAAATTTCCCCGGAGGGGTAAGTCAGCCCGTCGGGCCTTACCCGGTGTTCGTTGAGCACGTAATAATCATTCCCCATGATACAGTTGTGCTTGAGATTGTGCCGGAGGAAGAAATGATATTCTTCCCGCGTCATGCCGTTATCCAGCAGAAACTCATACATCTCCGAGCTCACCCGCCGGCCATAATTCAAATCGAGCGACAAAAAGCGTTCCGCATTCCTGATCTCGGCGGGCTTGATGGCCCCGGGATTCTCCGCGTGAAAATATTCAGAGGTCTCGCTCTGAATGTAAATGGCGTCGGGCCGCTCCTGTAAGATGGCGTGCATCGCCAGAACGTTGGCCTTCACGATGTGTTTGAGCGCGGTGACGAAGGAACGCTCGGTGGTCAACTGCTCGTTCCACCACCCGTAGCGCGCAGAAAAGAGCGCGCAAATGTACATCTCATTGACCGGCGTATAAAGTTGCACCCAGGGGAAACGCCGGGCGAAAGCCGTGGCGTATTGCGAAAACAATTCAGGAAAGTCCGGATTCTGAAAATTGCCGATCCAATCCGGCACTCCGAAATGGCACAAATCGACGATGGGAATGATGCCACGCTTGCGCAGATCCCCAAACGCCTGATCTGAAAACTCCCAGTCAAAGCGCCCGGACGCCCGCCAAACCTTATACAGAGGGACGCCGTAACGAAGGAACTCAATGTCCAACTCCTCCACCTTGTCAAAATCCACGCGCCATTGATCGTAATGCCCGCAGCGCTCCATTTCATCCACCCGGACCCGGCCCTGCTGAATGGTCGGAGAACTATTTTCAATCCCGGTGGCAAACATAAACATTGCCATTACCAAGGATAATCCGAATCAGCGGCTCCCCAAACAGGTTTTCCCGCTCCCGGGCGGAAATGGCCCACTCCCCAAATCATCGACACCCGAATTGACGCAGGATGATCACCCCATGCCGACGTGATCCACCGCAGACTGGCAACGGGCCATGCGTGCACCGGCGTCCTGACGGTCCCGCCACCAACGCCACACAACCCAGGCGCAGGCGGCTGCAATTCCCAACCAAGCCATTCCGGTCACCGCCCGCGCAATTTGGGTGTCATGTGCCATCAATTTCCAACGGCCAAAAATGTTTGCCCAGTCATGATCGCCACCCCCGACCAGCGGAAGCACCTGCACCCGAGCATCCGCCATATAGCGCGCGATATTCAACCAGTTCTCGAAAAACCAGATCACCGATCCGGCGAAGGACAAGGAATCCCCCTTACGCCAGAACGAAACCGCGAGGACGACCGGAAATGTCAATTGGCCGAGGGTGCCGCCGTACGTTTCCAGGCGATTGCTGAAAATACCCACCAACAGGTGTCCGGCTTCGTGGAAGGGAAGATTGGCATGGTCGATAAGAAACACAAACCCTGGCTCGGATTTGAACACCAGCAGCAGGAAGACTCCACAGCCGATCACAAAGCCGATCAGCATCCGGGTGGTCACAGGGCTCCATTTTTTGCTGTCCATGCTGGCGAGGCAGAGCAACTCCCAGGCCAATTCCGCAGGGCGGAACCACTTTGAACTTGCAGCCCTTTTGGCAGGAGCATTACGAGGGCAATGCCAACGTTAATGTTCCTGTTCAAGAGAAAATGGCGGGAAAACGACCGCAAATGACCCAGATTTACACTCGCGGTGGAGTTTGATTTCAGCTTGACTCAATTACCAACGTAATTCATCCTGTTCCAATATCAGGAAGTTAGCGTCAGACTATTCACTCCCAGAAGGAGCCAATTAAAACTATGATGACCTCGTTTCGACGGATCGCGATTAAACTAACCGCCAGCTTTGTAACCATTCTACTGACCGGTTGGGCAACCAACGCCGCCGGTCAAAGTCTGATCAACATTGATTTTGCGGCTTATCCCGGCAGCGTGGGCGTGGGCGCGGCGGCCACCGGCCAGAGCGCGAGCGACTACTGGAACCCGTACCTGGCTCCTTTCTCGAATTTGGCGGCGGTCCCGAACCTCAAGTACGCCGACGGCAGCGTTTCGGGCGCGGGCCTGACGGTGGCCAACGGGCCCGGCCACTGGGGCAACGGCACCAGCAACGCCATGTATGCCACCTACGACTACAACCAGGGCCAGAACATCACCATCACCCTGACCAACCTGCTGGCGG
>JAQGOT010000031.1 GCA_028293465.1 Pedosphaera sp.
CAATATCGTTCGCAGGTTTTGGTCGCCTTCCATGAGGTGGAGGACGGTTTGATCGGCTTGCGTCTGCTGCGAGAGCAATTTGAGGTGCAGATGCGCGCGGTGAATGGGGCAAGAAAGGTCGCCGAACTCTCACAACTTCGCTATAAGGAAGGTTTGGCCAGCTACTTCGAGGTGGTGGTGGCGGACCGGACCGCGTTGGAAAACGAGATCTTGGCGTACCAATTGAACGGACAGCGCATGGTGTCCACCGTTCTGCTGATCAAGGCGCTGGGCGGCGGCTGGAAGGCGGACAACTCATTGATGACCGACAACATCGCACCGCTTCAAACCAAACAATAGCGGAAAGCCAATTCTCCCCTACTCCGGCCATCGGTGCTCGTGGCAGACAATTTGAACGAAACGGTCACTGCCGCTGCGCACGACACGCAATCACCGCTTCGGGGAACAGTTCAAATGTTGCCGCTCCCAAAAGAAAACTATTTGCCGCCAAGGCGAAGATTGGAGCAGCCCAGAAAACACGTCGGGCGAAGCAGAAAGGGAAACAGGTTAAAAAGTCGGCGAGGAGGGCTGGGGTCGTCGCAGGCCCTGGCGTTGACCATGCGGTCTGCCGTTGTTCGTGAAGGCGATCTGGCTGCAGAAGCGGGCGGTCAAGATGGCCAACGCCCAGGAGCGGCTCTTCAGCCTGCTCACCAACCTCACTGGCGGCACCTACTATCGGAGCGTGGAGGCCATTGACACTTCCTTTGCGGGCGGGCCCTTTGCCACTGAAGCCACCTTTGTCATCCTGCCCACGATCAGCAATTTCCTCTATCGGACCAACGTTAGCGTCCCACCGAGCACCACTATTCAACTGTAATATAGACGTCATAGTATTCTGCTATGACGGATATGCCGAAGTCTGAGGGAGCTGTTTTCAAGACCGATACCCGGGGCCGGGTGCACATGCCGGCGGGCCGGCGTGAAAGTTTGCTCGATGAGTTTGAGCGCAGCGGGTTGAGCGGGGCCAAATGCGCGGCGCTGGCGGGGATCAAGTATTAGACCTTCGCCCCTGTCGTTGCGGCGGCGCCAGCGCGGCGCGACCAAAGCTCCGGTCAAGCCCGTCGAGCAGGTGCGCTGGCTGGAGGCGGTGGCGGAATTGCTCGACTCGCACACCGAGCACCAGCGCGTGCGGCACATTGCATTCACCTTTCTTTGTGATAAGGGTTGCCCCATAATCTCCGGATAGTGAAATCGGTGATTCTCGCCGAAACCGCCCGCAGTCCTAATAATCGTTTGTGCACGCTAGTGAGCATGAACCTGGACCAAGACGCGTTTGTGCCAGTTTGTGCGTCGCAGTGCGCTGAACCGCTCCAAAGTGCGCTAAAGTGGGAAAAACGAGTCATGCGGGATCTCGCTTACAGTAGCGAAGTTACGCAATATTAAGAGCTTGCACGGATGATTCGAATCCCTTCGCTCGCTCCATTTCTTTTTTCGCAAACCTTCGCGAACCTTGCGTAAACAGGGGCTGTTCTTGCATTCCCACCAATTTGACCTCGTGAATGGAAATACACCCGTTACGCAAAAATTCTGTCGGGAATTGTCGGGAAAAGACCCCTTCTCATCGGCAGGGTGTTGAAAGCCAAAGATGTGAACGTGGTGGATAATGGGCTTCACCCTACCCGCCCCGGTATGGAAGCCCATCATTTGATGGATTACCCGTGCCCGCGATGGCGGTGGTGGTGATGATGGTGATGGTGGAATTCTTGAACTTCAGCTTGCTGCCGGTTGCGATGGCTGTGCCAAATGGCCCAGATCACCCAGATCACGATCGCGGCGGCGAAAATAATGAAGAGGTAGAGCAAAGGCCCGTGTCCGGATGAGATCGTCCCGCTGCCCGTGTCCGTTCCGCCCAGTCCCAAGCCTCCCCCCATGCTGCCGCTGGTGGCCGTGACGGTCACCCTGCCTTCGCTGGTGGTGGTGGTGATGTTGCCATCGCCGCTGGTGGTCACGGTGGCAGCAACCCCGTTGGTTGGCACCGCAACGCTTTCGGTGGCATTGCTGGAGGAGCCCGCAAGACCCGGGCCGGCTCCCTGGCCTCCAGTCCCCTGCTTGTGGCCGCGAAACATGGCACAGCCTGTCACCAAGAGACACACGAAGGCGGCCAGGAAAAGTGGCGTGAAAAGGCGTTTCATAACCCTTTTACAATTTGCCTCCGGCGTGAAAGCACTCAAGCGGGGGCATTTACCCAATTGATTGCTCAATGTTTCGGCGTCAATAAACCATTGCTCCCAAGGTTTCGACCGGCACCAAAATGGGCCATCTTTGCGTTGCAAACTTACGGCGCGCGCGCGCGGCTTTGATTTCCAGCAGGCAGGGGAACGGGCTGGATGAATTTCGGTGACAACGCCTGCACAAAAGCGTTCTGCAGTATCCCGCCAATCGTGCTCCAAAGATCCACCCTCGTCCCTTTCTGGAAACTGCCGGAAATGGGAATGACCGTGGCCAACTGGTTGTACGGCTGGTTTCGGAATATCTGGGTGATGCCGCCCACGATGGCTTCCCACACAATCTGAAGCGGATTTCTTTTCCTTGTTTCCTTTTGCAAGTCAAACACCTGAAGATCCAAAAAAAACGGCTTGGCATAGCCCTGGTAGCGCCCGTTCGCGGCCGCCACATCCGCCAGCAGCGAGAACTTGCCCCGCGCCACGTCAAACGCAGCGTAGGCGCGCAGGAAATTGTTGAGCGCGGTCAGGTCCAGGTTCGTCACGCTGGCGAGGAGTTTGAACGTCGGCGTCCTGGCCAGCGGATTCATGTGCAATTCCAGATGGAGCTCGCCCCCACCGATGGTTTTGCCCCGGGCCACCAGCCCGGCCGGCAAAGGTCCTCCGCGCCGCCGCACATTGGTCAGGTTCGTCGCCGTCGCGAACAGGTTCGTGATGTGGATGTTCACCGGCGGCTGGCGGTAGGGGTTCAAAAAACGGATGCTGCCGCCATTGATCTGAAACCGATTGATGGTGAAAGGAGAAATGCTTTTCAGGGTCTGCGCCCAATCCTCGTGAAAGCCGGCTTGCTGCTGCCCCTCCGTCGGGCCGCCGACGAAATTCACCTCGGGTCGGTCCATCGTGATCCGGCCCACCAGCGAACCTTCCAACAACTCGCTCCACTCGACCGAAAGATCCATCTCCGGCACGGTGACAAATGGAACCGGCACGCGGCCGCCGGTCTTGAGGATCCGCAGATTGATGACGGTATAGGCGCCACGGTAAAGGTTGATGCGGATTTTGCCCACCTGCCCGCGGAAGCCCTTGAGCTGGTGGAGCCGGTCGTTGACAAAGTCCCGCACGGCGTAGGGCATGGCCAATCGCACCCCGAGCAGGAGCACGAGAAAAACCAGCGACGGGACGCCCAGCCGGCGCGCCAGCCTCCGCCAAAAACCCTTCAGTTTGCGTCTTGGCGCTCTCAATCCAGTTCGATTCCGATGGAACCGCACATAATATGCCAGTGCGAGGGTGCCTTGGTTATTGGGGTGTTGCCTGCAAGTGGCGGCGGGAAGAATGGGCCGGGTTTTGGAACCCGCTATTCGATGGCAACGTTGAGGGCAGCGAGGCATTGAATTCACGCAACCGGTCCGCGATGGCTCCTTGGATTATTTCCTCATCCATTCCCAGATCCCCAGCAACGAATTTGCGGCCTGAAAATGGTCGCGCAGGACCGGGACGCTTTTGAAGGCACTTTTGAATCCCTTCGCTCGCTCCAATTTCTTTCAACGGTTTACGTAAACCACCCCCTGTCTGCGCCAATCCCGTAGGTTACGCCGCGCCTTTCAAACTGTCGTCCGAATCCTTGATGACGAAACGGGCGCGGAGGCGCGCGACTTCGCTGGCGAGGCCCGCGAGCCGGACGGAGTTCAACACTTCGTTGAAATCCTTGTAGGCCGCCGGGGCTTCGTCCTTCGGATACGTGCGGCAATTGGTCAGAATGTCGTGGGCAACAAATTCAGCGTCCACAGTCTTCTGATCCAATTCACGGATTGCCGCCTTGCGGCCCTTGGCGCGCCCCGCCCCGTGATTCACGCTGTAACAGCTTTTGTCCGCCCCCGGATCAGCCACCATGACGCAGGAGCCGGCAGTCGGATTGCCGGGCAGCAAAATCGGATGACCGGTTTCGTAGAAAGGCGTGTCTTTGAGCGAGAAGTGATTGGCCGGGAAAGCGCGGGTCGCCCCCTTGCGATGCACCCAGCATTCCTGATTCGCCACGATCTCACGGCGGGCGATGTTGTGACTGATGAAATAAACGAGCGAACCGCGCGCACCGGGAATGATTTCCTGGAATGCTTCGAGCACCAGCGCATTGATGAGCATGTGGTTCACGGTCGCAAAGTTTGCGCCGAGGGACATGTCGTCGATGTAATCGTCGGCTTCCTGGGTACCGAGTGGCGCATAAACAAGCTCCCGATCTTCACCCGGCAAGGGAATGCTCCACGCCGCAAACTTGTTTTGCAAGGTGCGGAACTGATCATTGGCCAACTGGTATCCGAAGCCGCGGGAACCGCAGTGGGAAAGAAACGCGACGCAGCCGTCGCGCAGGCCGAAGACTTCGGCAGCGCGGCGAGCGCGGTCGTTGTCGGCAATTTGCACGGCTTCACATTCACCGAAATGGTTTCCGCCTCCGTAGGAACCAAGCTGGCGGATCTTGTCCTCAAACCTTGGGAACTTGCCGGTGCTGATCAGCAAGTCGAGGCGACCCGCAAGGTCGTCCTGCTGGTTGCTGTGTCCGAGATGGAAAGCGTCTTCGCAGTGCTGCGCCCACTCTGGCGGAATGCCAAGTTCGCGGCACACGCCCTCTGACGCGCCTTCAATCGCCACGCGGCGACCGAGTTCGCCATTCACCTTGCGGCTTTTTTTCACGTTGCGCTGGCCTTTGCCCGCACCCGTCGGTGTGCGTTCGACAATGGCATTGATGAGCGCCCGACGGACAGTTTTGTCCGCCACCGCGTCCACCGGCAGATCGAGCTGGAGCAAGCTCATGGAGCATTTGATGTCCACCCCAACCGGCCCCGGATAAACGTGCGTTGGCGAGACGAGCACACAGCCAACGGGCGCACCGTAACCGGCGTGGGCGTCGGGATTGAGCACCAGGTCCGTCACACCGGGAGCACCGCGCGAGTTCGATGCTTGCTCAATGCACTTGGCATCAAAAGCATCGCGGATGGCCGCTGTGCCGATGACGGTGATGGGCTTGCCGTGGTTGCCTGGCGCGGGGATAAAGCCGGTGGCTTCGCCAGTGGGCTGGATAACCGGCATCGTAAATTCTGTGTTCATGATTCTGCTTTCCAAATTGTTTTCCTAAATTGATGGCGCGACAAGTTTTTGCCGAAACAATTGCTCTACCACTGAGCTACGGCCCCATCTGCTGGAGCCGGCGGGATTCGAACCCGCGACCGATGAAGTTCCAACGGCATTCGCGCCAAAATTCACCCTGCTGCGATCCTCTCACCAAAAAACCGCGACGACAAGATTGGGAGAAACGCTTTTCCGCTGCTCTACCAACTGAGCTACCCCGACCGTTTTGCGGGTCGGAGGCCGGGTTCGAACCGGCGACCGTCGGAGTACATGTAGTTTCTCGGGCATTCGTCGCGAAATAACTGTGACGACAAAATTGATGAAACGTATTAAACGCGCTCCACCGTTGAGCTATGGCCCCATCTGCTGGAGCCACCGGGATTCGAACCCGGAACCTCGTCCTCCTTAAGGATGTAGTTCCACCGGCATTCGTCACAAATTCTGATTGCAAAATGGCGACAAGGTTTGATGAGAATTCTCAGCCGGCCTCGCGGCCAGCCGGGCGGAATTCGAATCCGCTGGTTGCCAATGTATTCCCACCGGCATTCGCCATTAAAAACTCAAAGATCAAAACCCAACCCTCACCGCTCAACGCGGGCCGACAAAGTTTTGCCGAGACTTTACAGTTTCAATGTAGTCCCAGGCGGCATTCGGCCCGCAAAATCATTTTTACCCAGTCCCGGCCACGTCCCTATTGACGTGGCCGGTCAATCTCCCTGGCGTCTGCTCACAACTGGAGCGAAGCAATTTCACCCACCCATTGGTCGGCCCCAAGCCGGCCCTCGGCGAATGCCGCGATGACCTGGAACACCTGGTCGGAAAAACCGCCAATGTTCAAAATGTCCTCGCGCTCGGCCGCCTGCACCGTGGCGTTCGGCTGGATGTCAATGCACACCAACCGTGCCTGCGGGTTGCGCTGCTTGAACACCGACCATTCGCGCATCGTCGCAGTACCGCGGCTACCCTTGGCATCGGCCCACGATTCGTTGTCGGAGACGAACACCACCAAGTCGCCCTCGGCCCGCTGTTTGTTCAACCACGCCAGCGGCGCGCTGCAGTTGGTTCCGCCACCGCCAATTGCGGCAAGCTTTTGAGCGTTGGTCATTACGCTGTCACGGGCATTCAAACGCACGTTCACCACGTCCGTCTCGAACGGCACCACCTCAGCCTGCGGATTCTGGCGCAGGATGGAAGCCGCCACCAACGCGGCCACATCGATGCACCGCACCGCGGTCGTCGCGCCCACGCGGTGACCGGTCACCGGCGAACTCATGGAGCCGGATACATCAGGGCAGACATACACCTTGCCCGTGATGCGCGGCACGTTTTCCGTCGCCACTTCCATCGCGTCCTGAAGCGCGTCACGAACCAGGTTCGGGACGTCGGCACCCGCCGATTTGAACGCCGCGAGCAGCTGATACGGAAACACGCGGGCGCGTTTCACGGCCTCAGCGCTGGCCAAACGATTTGCAATCAACTTCACCATCGTCTGATCATCAAACACGCCGTGGCGCGCAAAGGTGTTCAAGTTCATGCGCGTCATCTGCCACGGAGCTTTCTTCGCGATGGCCGTCCACTCAGCCTTGCCGAGATCCAGGGCGGTTAACATCTGGAAAGCCACGTCCGGCACTTCATCCCGCTTGCCGGCCTTGAAGGCCTCAAACTGCTTCACGATGGCCGGCAACGCCTCGACGTTGTGCGGGCGACCGAGCAAATAGCCGTAAAGGGCTTCGCGGGACGCGTTACCCGGTTTCGGGTGAACCATCTTGACGAGGTCCGCCAATGACGGGGCATTTCCGACGGACGCACGAAACAACTGTTCATCGGTCCGCGATTCAAGCCAGCGCTGCACGAGTTTCTTGGGCACCGTGCCAAGGGACTTGCGGCCAACCACGCCGGAGCGCAGCACTTGGACGAAATTACGGAGCATCTTGCCATCATCCACCACGCGATCGAACACCGCGCGGAGAAACTGCGCATCCTTCACCGAAAGGGCCGCGCACAACACCGCCGGCATGTCCTTCATGAAACCTTTCTCACGCGAATACACCGCGGTCTTGGCGAGGAACTCGCCGTCCACAGCCTTGGCCAGGGTCAACACCTTTTGGAGTTGATCGTCCGCCGAGGCGTAGTAGGTGGAGTTCAAACAACCGGTGGCGGCGTATTGGGCGAGCGCCTGTTTCGGCGCGAGCGAGTAAGCCGCGCCACCCGCTTCGTTCACAACATCGGTCTTCGGGACGAGCTCGCCGCGCAAGGATTGAAACAAGGTTTTGTTAGCCATAGTTTTTCTTTCGTTATCTTCTGCCCACTCCTATCGCAGCCGCCGTGCCAACCTGGAAAAAGTCCGACATGACCCGCATAAACACCAATCGCTATGGGCTAACGCAGCCATTCCGAGGTTTGGTTCGATTGGATTTGCTCCAGAGGAAGACTAGCTGTTAGTCTAACCCACAGGAATAACCGCTATGAAGCACAAGAAACAGGTCGTGATCGGGCTGTTGGGCAGCGTATTGGACTCCGGTTTTCATCAGGAACGCTGGAACAAGTGGCGCCCCACCGTTTCCCTGTGCAAACACGCTGAGCTCCCGGTTGACCGCTTTGAGCTCATTTTCGATCCCAAGTTTAAGGATATCGCCCACGTCGTCATGGCCGACATTCCGCGCGTTTCCGCAACCACCGAAGTCAGGGGCACGCCGCAAGCGTTGCAGGACCCATGGGATTTTGAGGAGGTTTATGCCGCGCTGCATGACTTTGCGCGGGGCTACGAGTTCAAGCCGGACACGGAGGATTATCTCGTCCACATCACTACCGGCTCGCATGTGCAGCAGATTTGCCTGTTTCTGCTGACTGAATCGCGACACTTCCCTGCCAGGTTGGTGCAGACGTCGCCGGCGGACAACAAGCGCCGGGGACCGGAAGGCAAGTTTGCCATCATTGATCTCGACCTCTCGAAATATGACCGCCTCGCTTCGCGCTTTGGGACGGAACAGAAGGAAGCTAGAACGTTCCTCAAGTCTGGCATCGCAACGCGCAACAAACAATTCAACCAGTTGATCGAACAGATTGAGCACGTCGCGATTCATGCCAAGGAACCGATCCTCCTGACCGGTCCGACTGGGGCCGGAAAGTCACAACTCGCCCGCCGCATCTATGAGCTTAAGAAATCCCGCCATCAACTCACCGGCCCGTTCGTGGAGGTAAACTGCGCCACCCTGCGCGGCGACGCCGCCATGTCAGCGCTGTTTGGCCATGTTAAAGGGGCGTTTACGGGTGCTCTGAAGGATCGTCCCGGCTTGTTGCGGGCGGCGGATAATGGCCTGCTGTTCCTGGACGAGATTGGCGAACTTGGGCTGGACGAACAAGCCATGCTGCTCCGGGCCTTGGAAGACAAACGGTTTTTGCCATTCGGGGGCGACGTTGAGGTCAGCAGCAACTTTCAGTTGATCGCCGGCACGAACCGCGAACTCCCCAGCGCCGTTCGTGAGGGACGGTTTCGCGAAGATTTGTTGGCGCGGACAAATCTGTGGACGTTCCATCTGCCCGGCTTGCGCCAGCGTCCGGAGGATATTGAACCAAACCTGGATTATGAGCTGGAACAATTCGCCCGCAAAAGCAGCCTGCGCGTCACCCTCAGCACCGAGGTGCGCAATGATTTCCTGAAGTTTGCGCAGTCGCCCGCAGCCAAGTGGTCCGCCAATTTCCGCGATTTGAACGCCTGCATCATTCGCATGGCCACGCTCTCACCCGGTGGCCGCATCACCTCGGCGGCGCTGGCTGATGAAATTGAAAGATTGAAGGCCGGTTGGTCCACGCCAGTTGCGGACGATGATCAGGACGCGGTGTTGGCGACCGTCCTAAATGAAAAAGCCCGAGAAAAGCTCGACCTCTTCGACCAGGCCCAGTTGGCTTTCGTCATCCGCATTTGTCGCGAATCCGCCACGCTCTCCGACGCCGGACGCAAGCTGTTCGCGGCCACGCGGGAAAATCGCAAAACGGCGAACGATGCCGACCGGCTCCGCAAGTACCTCGCCCGCTTTGATCTCGACTGGCAAAGTGTGAAACACGAAACAAGCGTTAGCTAAAGCGTGTAAGGGAATCGTCGCGTGTGGCGCCCATAGCTATTTAACAGTTTAGTCCAAATTAGATTGGGAGGGCGAGCTTGGACGCTCGCCCTCCAAGTTACGCAAGGCTATGCTTTATTCCCCACGAACAGCCTCCACTCGGCAACGCCGTGCACGTTGCGGATGAGCACCGAGGCCGGCAGTTCCTTCGGTGCGCGCGGCACGCTCAGCAACTTCAGGCCGGCCTCGTGCGGCAGGCGGTTGCCCTTGCGGGCATTTACGTCCTTGCCGGACCACACCAAATTTTCCCAAGTGTCCTTGCCGCCGCGCGAACGCGGCAGGACGTGGTCGAGGCTGCCCTCGTCCGGACGCAGTTCGCGGCCGGTGTATTGGCAGCGGTTGCCGTCGCGCTCGCGGATCGAGCGGGAGCAGAGCTTCGGCCGCTTCTTCGGCACCTTCGCATAGTTCAACGCCACGATGACCGTTGGCACACGAATCGGGCCGCGCATGGTCTGTACAGCGCTGTCCTGCGGCCGAATCGGCAACGTGATCCACTCGTCCCAGGTCACCGGACGGATGTCCTCGCCGTCAATGTCGAGCGCGGTGGTGGCGTTCGTGGCCATCTGGCAAAACGCATCCTGCGGCGTGCGCACGTTGATGGCCTGCCAGTTGCGGTTCAGCACCAGAACGGTCGCTTTGTTTAGTATGTCGTGCATATCAATTTGCAACGGGGGCTATAGCCCCCGCTGATTACGGCGCTCATCAGGCGCCTTGGCCAAGGTGGTGTTTGTTCTTTGGTGATATGGCGGCAAGCTTGCGTCTCGCGATTGTGCGAGTATTCGTGTAATTTTATTGCAGTATTCAAACCATACAAAATTTTATGAAACCCTACGTGATCTGTCATATGTGCACGACCGTCGATGGCAAAATCCTCGGCGATCGATGGGGGAAGCTTCCGGGACACAAGCACCATAGTGATCTCTTCGAAACCACTGCCGCCAGTTTCGGGATCGGTGCCTGGCTGGTGGGCACGACCACGATGGACGAATTCGACGGCCCAAAGACGAGATTGCCCCGTGCGCCGAAAAACTTCGTTCGTCGCGATTACATCGCGAACAAAGAGGCCAAACGATTGGCGATTGGCGCGGATGCAAAAGGCGTCCTGCGCTTTCAGACGAACGAAGTTGACGGTGACCACGTCGTCCTGCTTGTGACTGAGCGCGTGGGAAATGATTACCTGGCGCATCTTCAATCAGCCGGCGTTTCCTACCTGTTCTGCGGAAAGAAAGAAATCGACCTGCCTACCGCCCTTCAAAAGCTTGGCGCGGCTTTCAAACTGAGAAAGTTAATGCTTCAAGGCGGCGGCAAATTCAATGGTGCCATGCTTGGAGCCGGACTCATTGACGAAATCAGCCACGTCACCGTGCCGGTCGCCGATGGCGGTGTGGGCATCTCCAGCTTTTTCGACATTCCCGGCGATCCGCCCCCCAAAGCTGCGGCAACACTTCGCCTGTTGTCGCTCAAACAATTGGCAGGCGGAGTGATTTGGACGCGCTATAAGGTCATCGCTCGTCATACGCGCTGATTGAATTTTGACAAATGGCTGCCGGGGCTGGAATCGCACCAACATTCGCGCCTTCAAAGAGCGCTGTCCTACGATTGGACGACCCGGCAAACGAGTGCGGAATGCGGAATGCGGAGTAAAAGACGCGAAACCCGCCACCGCTCAATTCCTAATTCCGCACTCCACATTCCGCATTCCGCACTTCATTGCCCCACCCTGGATTGCACCGAGCTGACTCGCTTACCGAGCGGGTGCATCGCTGGAAATGCTTTGGGGGCGTGGAAATTGCTGTCCCTGACCTGCTTTGCTCCGGTGATCTCCTGCAAAAAAGTCAGGCGTGCTGGCTGGGCTACACCATAGGGGACAGAAAATGGTGAATCAAACCCCTGGCCGGTCTCTTCCACCGGCTCACACCCAGCACTTTCCAAAGTCTCAAAGGAAATGAAAGGGCTGGGCCGCTCGATCTACTTCGCGTTCAGGGGTTCGAAATGGTACGCGCGTCCGGTAACGCTCCGGAACCCGGCACTCATCTAGTGCGATTCCGCTTATAAGGCGGACGGTTCTCTTTGAACTACGCGCGCAAGAATTTGGCGGAATGTCGTGGACTTGCAGTTGCGACGATTTATCCTACGATGAACAGGCTGATTGAAGTTTTCGAAACAATCTGCGTGGCGTTTGGCAGAAACCAGTTTTGCGCACCCAAAACGATTACCTTTAGCTCCTATGCCGCAAACCGAACCTCTCGCGCCACCGAGCACGCCTCGCCAGCCAGAGCCGACTCCGCGGCCACCCGCAGCGCCGCCGGCCCAGCCAAAACCCGAACCCGATCCATTCAAACCCGAGTGGCCCAAAACGCGGCCGACGCCACCGCCTAAAGCACGGGTAGGGCTATGAATGACGAGAGGCTTGAGATCCAGAAGCGACACACGCTGAATTGGCTTATTCAAGGCGCGGCGCAGCACGCGGGCATGACCTTTCATCATCTGGTGCGGGACGAGCTGAATGCCCTTGATCCAAGATTGGTCGGGCTTTATGACCAGTATGCGCTGATCAACTTGCTTCAATACTGGCAAGTCGATGGCACCCTTCTGCTCGGCTGGCCGCCACGGTTTTGGCGGCGGGCATCATCGAAACGAAATCATCCATTCTTCGGCCATCCGTTGCTCTCCAAATACGGCGGCACGCTCGCAGAAGCGGGCAGACAGCGCGCCCTGGCACGCTGCAACGAAAAAGGACTCACCCGCCTGCCCATTGCGTTCTCGTTTCAGGTCTTGCATGTCATCGAACACCTGCGCACGTTGGAGGCGCCTCATCGGCCACAACTGGTTCAGCTCGCCAAAGGGACAGCCTCAATGGTTTGGGAGATTCCGCAAGAGCGGCTCGACGGGGAATTGAGCAGTAAAATTGTGCTGGAAGGAGGCTTGCTTCCCGCGCGATGTATTCGAGGCGCCGCGTTTCGCGCTGGCATCGTGGGCTATGGGGGCGTTGTCCAAAGGGGTGATAACCTGATGGTTGTTGGCAAAGGAACAAACTGGCAATTGCTGGCGAAAGAGTTGGTCAAGGGGACGGCTGAGTTGATCTGTTTGCACGGCCTCAGCCAACTCGGCGATGACATGTATCGCCGCGTTCTGGACGTCACGGACCGGCTTGATTTGGAGCCGTGGATGCTGCAATCGGGCGGCGAGCTGTGGCGACGTCTGCTGGCATCGCTCCCGGATGGCCTCCCGGTTGCTAAGGTGCTGATGCACCTGGCGCGCTTGCCGGCCGGAACTTTGGAATCCATGGTCGCCGCGGTGATCGAACAGCCTGAAGGGGCGACGGGCCGTTTGGCGAGCTTGGCAATATGAGGCCAGGGCGTGACTGGAAAATCGGGCGCGCCCCAATCCGGTTTTGAATATCTTAATGCTTGCAGGCCGAAATGGTGCTCGCGGCCAGAGGCGCACTGACACTGGCGACGCTCTCGACGTCGTGCCTCTTCTGGTTGGGCTACACGAGCGGAATTTGGAGCCTCCACCCGGAGTTGCGCCGAACTGGCTCCCATACCAAAGGAGTGCATCGCTCAAAATGCTTTGGGGGCGTGAAAATTGGCGTCCCCAGCCGGATTCTCAGCAGCAACCTGGAGTTTAGGACACTCCCGCTCCGTGTTTTGAGCTATGGGGACAAGGAATCAAACCCCTGGCCGGTCTCTTCCACCGGCTCACACCCAGCGCTTTCCAAAATCTCAAAGGAAATGAAAGGGCTGGGCCGCTCGATCTGCTTCGCGTTCAGGGATTCGAAATGGTACGCGTGTTCGGTAACGCTCCGGAACCCGGCACTGATCTGAGCCTGAC
>JAQGOT010000059.1 GCA_028293465.1 Pedosphaera sp.
CTATCTTTTTCTATGTTCAATGGTTGCGAGTATAATGCAATAAACGGTCGAATCACAACGCCGATGCTGATCCGTTCTTGCTCTAAAAAGGCTTACCATAATTACTGAAAGCGGGTCAACCCATAGCATGGATTCTGCTGAAAAACCCCAAAAGGGTCAGAGCTGACTCATGGTGTGTTTTTCATCGTTTCCGCTCAAGCACCTATCAACACACGGCAGAACACGTCAAAAGTCAGCTCTGACCCCTTTTCAGTCCAGCACCACAACATCGGCTTTCCCTCAACGCCATTCCGGTTCGTGTTGCTCCCCGTCTCTTTGCTGCTTCGGCAGCAACTTCAAAACGGGGTCGGAACAAAGTAGTTAAAATGAACCCGTGATTTTATCGGCTTGATTCCGGATCTGCCGCCACTCCGATTCTGCCCTCAAGTTCACCTCGAGAGGCCTCTGCTTGGGGCGATCCACCCTCCGCATTCAGAACATCCCCTCCAACCGCCGCAAGGACTTGATCCGCCCCGGCACATCTTCCCGAAGCGTCCGGTCGATGAGGACCGATGCGAAGCCCGCCGCCTTGGCCCCGGCCACATCGGCGTCCAGGCTGTCGCCCACGTGCAGGATCGACCCGGGCGGCACGCCGAGTTTCTTGGCGGCTTGCTCGAAGATCACCGGGGAAAGTTTGGAAAAACCCACATCGCAGGAAACGATCATGGCTTCGAAATATTTGTTCAGGCCCAGGCTTTTCAGCATCGGGACCAGGCGGTCGTCCCAGTTTGAAATGATGCCGAGGTTGATCCCAAGCGCCGCCAGTTCGTGCAGCGTGGGCAGCACATCGTCAAAAATCTGCCAGGCATCCGGTTCGCGGAAGCGATCGTGCAATTCGGGGAAGAACGTCCGGCTCGGCGGTTCGACGCTCAAGCCGGCGAAGGTTTGAAACGGGGTCAGAACAAAGTATTTACATTACCCCAGTCGGCTTGATTCCGAACCTGCCGCCACTCCCTACTCAAACCATCCCCTCCAGCCGCCGCAAGGACTTGATCCGTCCCGGCTCATCCTCCCGGAGGGATCGATCAACTAGGACCGTTTCAAATCCCGCCGCCTTGGCCCCGGCCACATCGGCGTCCAGGCTGTCGCCCACGTGCAGGATCGAGCCAGGCGGCACGCCCAGTTTCTTGGCGGCTTGCTCGAAGATCACCGGGGAAGGTTTGGAAAAACCCACATCGCAGGAAACGATGATGGCTTCGAAATATTTGTTCAGGCCGAGGCTTTTCAGCAGCGGGACCAAGCGGTCGTCCCAGTTCGAAATGATGCCGAGGTTGATCCCAAGCGCCGCCAGTTCGTGCAGCGTGGGCAACACATCATCAAAAATCTGCCAGGCGTCCGGTTCGCGGAAGCGGTCGTAGATTTCCGGGAAAAACGTCCGGCTCGGCGCCTCGACGCTCAAGCCGGCGAAGGTTTGGTCCACCAGCGCGGACCACTCCTCGCGTCCGTGGTTGAAAGTCTTGAGCTTTCTCCAAGCCGCGCGGAACTGCCGGTTCAACGCCTCGGGCGGGACCGACTCCACCCCATGCCGCGCCGCCACCTCCGCATAGACATGCCCCACCGACGGCCACGGCCGGATCAGCGTGCCGCCAACATCAAACGTCACGGCTTGAATTTGTGTGAAATGAGTCATTTCTAACCTATGCCTGGTTTCTCGGAACATCCGAAGACGGCGACTGAAACCGCAATGCAAAAATTATCGTGGGCGGCAGCATCGCCCACCCTCTCCGCGGGGGACCACAATTCGCGCAGCGAACGTCCCCGCTCGGGCAACTGAACTGACTCGTGGCGGACTTGGGAAGCCACTGGGCCGGGGTGAGGGCGAGCGTTAAACAAACTTGCTCCCAAAAACGGAGGGAGACTGGTACCGCCAGTTGTTTGCGGAAATGTGCCGTTGCCCATCTCCGCCGCGTCCACATTCCCTTACTTCCGCCCCGAAATCTTCGGATACATATGCAACTCCTCCACCAGAAAAGCCCACTTATCCGCAGCCTCCTCGATGATTTTGGTGGTCGGTTTGCCAGCGCCATGGCCGGCGCGGGTTTCGATGCGGATCAACACCGGTTTGCTCCCCGCCTGATCGGCCTGCAAGGTGGCCGCGAATTTGAAGCTGTGCGCAGGAACCACGCGATCATCATGGTCGCCGGTGGTGATCAACGTGGCCGGATACTTCGTGCCGGGTTTGACATTGTGCACCGGGGAGTAGGCATACAACGCCTTGAACTCGGTGGCATCCTCCGATGAACCGTAATCCGAAGCCCAGGCCCAGCCGATGGTGAACTTGTGGAATCGCAGCATGTCCATGACCCCGACAGCCGGCAACGCCGCGCCGAACAAATCGGGTCGCTGGGTCAGGCAGGCGCCGACCAGCAACCCGCCGTTGCTCCCGCCGCCGATCGCCAGCTTGTCCGGCCGTGTGTAATGATTGGCCACCAGCCATTCCCCGGCGCCGATGAAATCATCGAATACATTTTGCTTCTTCAGCTTCATGCCGCCGTGGTGCCAATCCTCGCCGTATTCCCCGCCGCCGCGCAGATTGGCCATGGCATAGACCCCGCCCATTTCCAGCCAGATCAAGTTCGCGGGACTGAACGACGGGGTGATGCTGATATCAAACCCGCCGTAGCCATACAAATAAGTGGGGTTGCTCCCGTTGAGTTTCAGCCCCTTCTTGGAGGTGATAAACATCGGCACCTTGGTGCCGTCCTTGCTGTGATAAAACACCTGCTTGGTCTCGTAATCGGCCGGGTTGAAAGCCACCTTGGGCTGACGGAACACCGTGCTGGTCCCCGTGGTCAGATCGTAACGATAGATGGTGGTGGGCGTGGTGAAGCTGGCGAAGGAATAAAAAGTCTCGGTGTATCCGCGCTTGCCGCCGAAACCGCCGGCGGTGCCCAGACCGGGCAATTCCACGCGCCGCACGAACTTCCCGTCGCGACCGAAAATCTTTATCTCGGAGCGGGCATCCTGCAGGTAATCCAGGACCAACTGGTCGTTGACGAGGTTGACACTCTGGAGCCGGTCGCCCGTCTGGGGAACAATTTCGCGCCAGTTCGCGCGCGCCGGCTGGGCCACATCGATGGCGATCACCCGGCCCCGCGGCGCGTTGAGATCAGTGCGAAAATAAAACACCGTGCCGACGTTATCGATGAACTGGTAGGCGGCATCGAAATCGTTGAGCAACTCCACCACCGGACTGTCCGCATTCTGGAGATCGCGGTAGAACACGCGGTTCCGGGTGTCGGTTCCTTGCGAGACGCTGATGATCAGGTAGCGACCATCATCGGTCACCCCGCCGCCAAAGCCCCACTCTTTTTGGTCAGGCCGATTATAAGTGAGGACATCCTCCGACTGCGGCGTGCCGAGGCGGTGGTAATACAGCTTGTGAAAATAATTCACTCCCTTGAGCGCGTCGGCCTGTTTTGGCTCATCATAACGGCTGTAGAAGAACCCGCGATTGTCCTTCGTCCAGGAGGCACTGGAAAACTTGACCCAATGCACCTCGTCCGGGAGGTCCTTGCCCGTTTGGACATCGCGCACCTTCCAATCCTGCCAATCCGACCCGGCGCGGGCAAGGCCGTACGCCATCAAATTGCCATCGTCACTGATGCGATAATCGGCAAGGGCCACCGTGCCGTCCGTGGACAGCTTGTTCGGATCCAGCAGCAAGACGGGTTCGGCATCGAGCGCCGTCATCGTGTAGAGCACGGCTTGATTCTGCAAACCGTCGTTGCGCGTGAGAAAATACCGGCTCCCTTCCTTGAAAGGCGTACCAAAGCGTTCGTAGTTCCAAAGTTGTGTCAGGCGCTCCTTGATGGGCAGGCGTTCCGGGATTTTTTCCAGGAAGCCAAACGTGACCTTGTTCTGCGCTTCCACCCAGGCCTTGGTGGCGGGGGCATTGTCATCTTCCAGCCAGCGGTAAGGATCCGGCACCTGCGTGCCGTGATAGTTGTCCACCTGGTTTGTTTTCTCTGTGACGGGATAAATCATGGCAGTGTGCGAAGCCTCGGGCCGATTGTGCAAACAACCGCTCAACGCGCCGCCCAGGGCGAGCCAAGGCAGGGTCCGGGCCAATTTGCGCAGGGGATTTGTGGATGATTTCATGATCGTGTTTGGACGGGCAAGCCGCCCCATTCGTTCAGGTTTCGTTCGTTGCTGATTTTTGTGGGCGAGAGTTCGAGCAGTTCCATCGCCTCACCGATGAGATAAAGCGAACCGGTAATGACCAGGAAAGGGTCTTCACCGGCTCGTTCAAGCGCTTCCCGCAGTGAATCACCTTCCTCAATTTTCGCCGCTGGATTGGCCGCGCGGCAAGCTGCCGCCAGAGCTTGCGGCGTGGCGCTGCGTCGGCTGTTCACCGGCACGGTGATGATCCGGGCCGCCAAGGGGGCCAATGTCTCACACATCGGCTGACAGTCTTTGTCCTGCAAGATTCCCAAGATCATCGTGGGAGCGTGCAATCCAAAATACGTTTTGAGCGCCACCCGCAACACTTCCATGCTGCCGACGTTGTGCGCCCCATCCAGCAGGAGCTTCTGGCCGCCGGGCCGATCCACCAATTGCAACCGCCCCGGCCAGTCAACGTCCGACAACCCGGTCCGGATCGTGGCGTCATCAACAGGGATCTGGTTCACCAAGGCCTTGACGGTATGGGCCGCCACCGCCGCATTCAAGCGTTGATGTTCGCCGAACAGCGGAATCCTCAGCCCGCGCATCGGATGATTCTCGGTCTGCGCCCAGGTGATCAACGAGAACGGTGCCCCCTTCTCCCGCGCGGTCTCAAACAAAATCTGGAACGCCTCGCGGTCGTCCACGGCGGTGATGACCGGCACCCCCGGCTTGATGATGCCCGCCTTCTCATACGCGATGCGGCCCAAGGTGTCGCCCAGCCATTGCTGGTGGTCGAACTGGATGTTGGTGATGACGCTCGCCAGCGGCGTGACAATGTTCGTGGCATCCAGGCGGCCGCCCAGGCCGGTTTCCCAGATGACCAGATCGCAGTGTTGCTCCGCAAAATAACGGAGCGCCATGACGGTGATGACCTCAAAGAAAGTGGGATGCGCCTCCGCCGGGAAATGCTTGAGCAACGCCTGCATTTCGCCGACCAACTTCACCACGTCCGCCTCGCTGATCAGTTGCCGGTTGATTTGCATCCGCTCGCTGAACGCCACCAGGTGCGGCGAGGTGAACATCCCCACGCGCAAACCCGCCGCGCGATAAATGCTTTCCAGCATGGCGCA
>JAQGOT010000079.1 GCA_028293465.1 Pedosphaera sp.
ATCATCCCCGGTTACTCCTACTCCTTCACCATCCCCCTCCCCGCCAGCCCGCGCTTCTACCGCGTGCAAACACCATAGACTTGGAGCGACTCCTTGACGTAAGCGGGTAAATCGGCGGTCTTGATCCGCCCGTGCAACGGAGGAATATTATCCCTCACCCCCGATTCGCTCTGAGCCGCAAGCCCTTCGGAATCAGCAGCCGATCCAGACCATCAAAGGCGATTTGCACGACGAACGCCAGCACCGCCGCCGGAATCGCGCCCTCCAGAATCGTGGCATGGTCATTGAGATTCAATCCGCTGATAATCGGCTCGCCCAACCCACCTGCCCCGATCAATGCCGCCAAGGTGGCCGTGCCGACACTGATCACCGCACTGGTTTTGATGCCTCCGAGGATGGACCGCGATGCCATCGGCAGAAAAATCCTGAATAGTTGCGCGCGCGGTTCCAGCCCCAACGCCGCCGCTGATTCCCGCAACGGCACGGCAATGTCCTGAATCCCCGTCGCCGTGTTACGCACAATCGGCAGCAGCCCATAAAGCACCAGCGCAATGATGGCCGTTAACGGACTGATCCCCAGCGCGGGTATCGAAACCAGCAACGCCAGCAACGCCAGCGAAGGAATCGTTTGCACAAGCCCGGTGGTTCCCAGAATAAGCTGGCTGATGAAACCGGGACGACTCGCCCAAATCCCCAGCGGAATTCCGATCACGATCGAGAACAATAACGACACCCCCACCAGAAGCAAATGGCGCGCGGTCCAGCGTGCGATGTTGGCCGCCAGTGAAGCAGGCCGCTGCGTTCCTCTTTCCCTAAAATAAAGCGAAGCGGCCAGAGAATAATCCTTGGTCTGTTCCGCCGACGCATTCAATTGAATCATGCGCGCGTCGCTCAACGTCCCCTCCATCCTGCGCAAAGCCGCCGGCACCCGCGGATCGGCGTCCAACCGATATAGAAACACGGCGTGGTATTGCGGAAAAAAACCGAGATCATCCTCCAGCACCACCAAATCGTTCTCCGCAATTTTCGCATCCGTGGAGTAGGCATCCTTGAGATCAATGGTGCCATTGGCCAGCGCCACATACCCCAAGGCATGGTCAATTCCGCGGACATCCCGCATCTTCAGACCGTACCGCTCGGCCAGCGGTTTCCAGCCATCTTTTCGCTCCAAAAACTCGTGCGTCACTCCCACCACCAACTCCGGATGCTTTCTCAAATCGCTGATGGTGACAATCCCCAACCGCCGCGCCCGCTCCCGTCGCATGACCAACGCATACGTATTGTTGAAGCCCAACTCGCCGGTCACCCCGATTCCCCGCGTGGCCAACTCCTGCCGCATCCGCTCCAGGCTCGTGGGTCCGCGCGTCTTTAAAATTTCCTCACGGATGGTCCCGGTGTATTCTGGATAGCTCGTAATGGCACCCTGCGTCAGCGCTTCCCAGAGGATGATGGTGCCGCCCATTCCCTGACGATGTGCGGCTGGAATCCCGTTCTCCTCCAAAACACGCTTCGCAATCTCCCCCAGCACATACGACTCCGTAAATTTTTTCGATCCCACCACCACCCGCTGCGTTGCGCCCCCGGCCGGCGATGCCAGCATGACCAAGCCCAGGATGATTGCCCACCACCTCACGAGAGCACCAATCTCCTTTGGGCATTGATAAACTCCGACACAAAACTGTCCACCGGCCGGTCGCGCAGATCGGCAAAGGTGCCCGCCTGGACAATGCTGCCCTGCCTGAGCAGCACGATCTTATCTCCCAGATAGGCGGCTTCCGCCATCCCATGAGTCACCAGCACCACAGTCTGTTTGAGATGTTGGAAAACCGCCTTCAGTTCGGTCTGCAAACTCGCCCGCACCATCGGGTCGAGCGCTGCCAACGGCTCATCCAGCAGCAACACATCGGGTTTCAGCATCAGCGCACGGATCAAGCTCACGCGTTGCCGCTGCCCCCCGGAAAGTTCCATCGGATACCGCGAAAGCGAATCCTGCGGCAACCGCGCCAGCTCGGATAACTCAACCAGTCGCGATTGCATTTCCTCTCGCGGCCGCCCCAGGTGCGTCGGCAGTAGCAGGATGTTCTGCCGCGCCGTCAAATGTGGAAACAATCCCCCTTCCTGGATGACATAGCCCATCCGACGCCGCAATTGGAGGATGGTTTCTGGAGCAATGAACGTCCCGTCAAACCGAATCCGGCCCGTGCTCGGCTCCAGCAAGCCAATGATCAGCCTTAAGATCGTGGACTTGCCGCAACCACTCGGCCCGATCAAAACGGTTGTCTGCCTCTCTTCAAAATTCAAGTCCGTCGGATTGAGTGCGACGACCGGTCCAAAATGTTTGCTGACTCCCTGAAGCTGGATCATGGGATTGGGTTCGCTCGCTGGAGCGTTGCCAACCTCCCGTCAAACCAGCGTTTCGTCAACGTGATTTCCGCGCTCGTCCCCGCTCGGCGTCAGGGCCTGTCCCGCCACCGGGCACGAGATAATGCACTCCGAACCATTGCTTATCATCGGTCCAGCATCGCACCATCTCCCAGCCCGCCCGCGCGGCGAGTTGGCGAAATTCCTCGGGACTGTATTTGTAGCAGTGTTCCGTGGCGATGGATTCTGCTTCCGCAAAGAACACCTTCCTTCCACTCACCGGCACCACCTGCTGCCGCCGGCTCACCAGATGCATCTCCACCCGGCCCGCCAGTTCATTGTAAAAGGCGTGGTGCTGGAATTGCGCGAGATCGAAGCCGGCTTCGAGTTCCCGGTTGGCACGCGCCAACACATTCAGGTTGAACTCGGCGGTAATTCCCAGCGCATCGTTGTAGGCTGGATTAAGCACGCTGGGATCCTTCTTGAGATCAACTCCGATCAACAGCCCGCCTTCAGCGCCGCAAATTCCCGCGATCCGCTGCAAAAAGCACCTGGCTTCATGCGGCTCAAAGTTTCCGATGGTTGATCCGGGAAAAAACGCCACGGTTCGTTTGGTGCCGGCGGGCAGGTCGGGCAACTCAAAGTCATTCGTATAATCCGCGCACACCGGCAGCACCTCCACCCCCGCATACTCTCGCGACAGCCTGGCCGAGCATTCCAACAACTGCGTCCGGGCCACATCAATGGGCACGTAGCTTGCCGGCCGGTCAAGATGGTCCAACAGCAACCGGGTCTTCATGGTGCTGCCGCTTCCCAACTCCACCAGGTGGCAATCGGGCCCCAACAACGACGCAATCTCCTTTATCCTCCGTCGCAGGATTCCCACCTCCGTCCGGGTCGGATAATACTCTTCCAGTTCGCAGATGGCCTCAAACAGGCGCGCCCCCTCCTCGTCATAAAAATATTTGCAAGGCAGGCTCTTGTCCGGACGGCAAAGTCCGGCCAGGCAATCTCGACGGAAGCTTTCCCGGGCTGATTCCGTCTCGCATAAATCCTGCTCCGCCATCACACTTTCATTCATGTCGCATCCCTCGCCAATCTGATCCCCGTGAATTGCCAACGGGCGTCCGGCGGAAAAAAGTTTCGGTAAGTTCGGCGCGCGTGCGATTTAGGCGTGGCACAAGACGCTCCTCGCAGCACATATTGGTTGCACATAAACTTTCCATTGTATTCGCCCAGCGCCCCGCTCGCCGGCGCATAACCGGGATAAGGCGAATAGGAGCTTTGCGTCCACTGCCAAACGTCGCCGAACATTTGCTGCAACCCATTGGCGGGCGAACTCTCGCCAGCGGCAACCGGATGAAAATAGCCGCTTTCGGCGAAGTTGCCCTCCACCGGCACCTGCGTCGCGGCGACCTCCCATTCCGCCTCGGAAGGCAACCGCGCCTGCGCCCACCGCGCATAGGCATCCGCCTCAAAATAACTGACGTGGCACACCGGTTCATCCAACCGCACCTCCCGCATGCCGGACAAAGTCATCATCCACCAACTGTCACCCCGCTGCTCCCAATACAACGGCGCATCCCAACCCCGCTCGTTGACCGTGTTCCATCCGAGCGAGAGCCAAAGTTCCGGCCGCCGGTAACCGCCATCCACCATGAACGATAAATACTCCCGATTCGTCACCAACCGCGGTGCCAGCGCAAAGGACTGTAAAAATACCCGGTGCCGGGGGCCTTCATTGTCGAAACTAAAGCCGGGCCCCTCATGTCCAATGAAATAGATACCCTCCTGGAAACTCCGCCAATCCCGGTCCGCCGCCGGAAAGCCAGCCGTAATTTTTTCATCACGAAGGACCGGCCGCAACGGATTCATCCAGAACACATGCTTGATGTCCGTCAACATCAACTCCTGGTGTTGCTGTTCGTGATTGAGCCCAAGAATGATCAACGGCGCCAGACTTTCGAGTTGCTGCTGATCGGACGTCTCCAACAGCTTCTCCACCATCTCATCCACGTATTTCCGGTATGCGTACGTGTCCGCCACCGTGGGACGCGAAATCAAACCGCGCTGCGGCCGCGCGTGCATCTTGCCCGCGGCATTATAATACGAGTTAAAGAGAAAAGCGTATTGAGGATGCAACGAATGATAGTTGGACAGGTTCGGTTTCGCCACGAAGGTCTCGAAAAACCAGCTCGTATGGGCCAGGTGCCATTTGGTCGGGCTGGCTTCCGGCATCGTTTGAATGACATAATCCTCCGCCACCAGTGTCTCGCAAATGGTCCGTGAAAACTGGCGTACCGTTTGGTACCGCTTCATCAAATCAATTCGCAAATGCGGAATGATTTTGCTTTTGCCTCTGCGGGATTTGGGGAAAGCGGATCTCCCGGCTGTTTCGGCAACGCTATTGCTCATGGCTGCTCAACCTCCTTGTCTCACCAGACTATACTCCGACTTTTAAAAGTGCAAATTTCCGCAGCTACGGGTTTTTCTCCCTTCCAATGGGGAATCGCCCCCCACGTTCATGGGCTGTCAATTCCAACTCATCCGCCACCTTTAAGAAATGTCGCCGTGCGAATTGACGAAACCTCGGCTTGAGTTGAGTATTAATTGGCGTCAAGCGGGTTTCGACGCTTCCGGACTTTGGCTGGCCTTTCTCTGACCGGAATGGCACCCGGATGTTCGACCGTCCCGAGGAGTTACCATGATAACCAAAGCAATTTCGGCCGTCGATCAGGCCTGGCCCGCGCTGCCGCTGGCCGATTGGAAGGACACCTGTGCGACGCTGCACATGTGGACTCAAATTGTCGGCAAAGTCCGGCTGGAGCTCAGTCCGCTCATCAATCATTGGTGGGAGGTGCCCTTCTACGTCACGGCCCGCGGACTGACGACTTCCCCCATCCCTTATGGCACCGGCGTCTTCGAGGCGCAATTCGACTTTATTGACCACAAACTCGACCTCCAGACCAGTTGGGGCGATTCCGCCACCATCCGGCTCGTTCCCCGTTCGGTCGCTGAGTTCTATCACGAATTCATGGAAACTCTGCACTCGCTCGGCATCGAGGTGAAAATCTGGCCGATGCCCGTCGAGGTTCCCAATCCTATCCGCTTCGACCAGGATACCATCCACGCTTCGTACGACTCCGAATACGCGCACCGGTTCTGGCAGATTCTCGTAACGGTCGATATTATTCTGAAAGAGTTTCGCGCGCGCTTCATTGGCAAGGACAGTCCGGTGCATTTTTTCTGGGGCAGCTTTGATCTGGCTGTCTCGCGTTTCTCCGGCCGTCCCGCCCCCGAGCGCCCGGGAGTCGATCGCATCACCCGGGAAGCTTACTCCCATGAAGTCAGCAGTGCCGGCTTCTGGCCGGGCGGCGGCGATATCAACGGCGCGGCGTTCTATTCCTACACCGTTCCCGAACCCCCAGGATTTCGTGACCAGCCCATCCGCCCGGAGAAGGCTTTCTATTACCCGCAATTGCAC
>JAQGOT010000247.1 GCA_028293465.1 Pedosphaera sp.
CACGATCGTGGCTTTGCGGGTCATCAAAGACATGTTGCGGCGTGGTTTCATCATGCTGCCCGAAGGGGCGCACGGCAACGTGATCAGTTTCACGCCGCCACTCACCATCAACCGGAGTCAGCTCACCTCCGCGGTAAGCGCACTGCAAAAGAGCCTGGGTGTGGACTCAGAATCACGGGAAAAGAAATCATGAAGCTCACAGAAATGCGGCAAATCCTCTCGTCGGGTCAGATCCAATTGACGAAGTCGTTGGGCCAGAATTTTCTGCACGACCAGAACCAGTTGCGACGGATTGTGGACGCGGCGGAATTGACCAACACGGATCAAGTTCTGGAAATCGGGCCGGGGCTTGGCCCCTTGACTGAGCTGCTCATCGCCCGAGCGGGCACGGTCCTGGCAATCGAGAAAGACCGGCGGTTGGTGGATTTTCTACGCCAATACCTGGCGACGGCCACAAACCTGACTTTGCTCGGGGATGATGCGCTTGATTATGTGCGGCGGGAGCCTCGCGATTGGGCCAATTGGAAACTCGTCGCCAACCTCCCCTACTCGGTTGCCTCTCCCATCCTGGTGGAATTGGCGCAAGCCCGGAGTTGTCCACAGCGAATCGTGGTGACGCTTCAGCTCGAGGTCGCACGCCGGCTGATGGCCCGCACCGACGATGATGATTACGGAATTCTTTCCCTGCTGATGCAGTTGCGTTACGAACCACAAAATCATTTCAAGATTCCGCCGGAATGCTTTTTTCCACCGCCAGACGTCGATTCCGCCTGCGTGGTCTTGATCCGTCGTGAGCAGCCGCTGTTGCCGACGGAACAACACCCCATGTTCGAGCGGTTGGTGAAGCTGAGTTTCTCCCAGCGCCGCAAAATGATGCTGAAACTATTAAAACGCGACTGGCCGGTGGAGAAATTAACCGCCGCCTTTGAACAGTTGGGGTTGTCGCCGCAAATCCGCGCGGAGAAGGTGAGCCTGGAGCAGTTCGCGCGGTTGACGGAACTCCTGGAGACAAAATGATTTTATGAATGAGATTTATGTCAGCACTGATGTGGAGACTGACGGGCCGATTCCGGGACCACATTCGATGCTGAGCTTCGGTTCGGCGGCATACCTGGCAGACAAAACCTTGGTGGATACCTATTCGACCAATCTGGAAACCTTGGCCGGAGCGGCGGGCGCCCCCGACACCATGGCTTGGTGGCAGACACAGCCGGAGGCTTGGGCCGCTTGTCGCAAGGAACCGCAGTCACCCGAGAATGCGATGCGGAATTATCTGGCCTGGCTCAAGCAGTTGCCGGGCAAGCCCGTATTCGTTGCCTATCCGGCGGGATTCGATTTCCTGTTTGTTTATTGGTATCTCATCCGGTTTGCGGGTGAGAGCCCGTTCTCCCACTCGGCATTGGATGTGAAGTCTTATGCCATGGCAATGCTGAAGCGCGGCTACCGCGAATCGACCAAGCGCAACATGCCCCGACACTGGTTCGATAAATTGCCACACACCCACCAGGCGCTGGATGATGCCATCGAACAAGGGGCGATGTTCTGCAATATGCTGGCCGAAAACCTGGCCGCCAAAACGACGCCGAATTTACGCGACAGCGGAAAAGTAAGGAATCAATGAGCCACGCCCAACGAGCAGACGAAATCTTTGATGTTGTTGATGAGCGCGACGAGGTCATCGGCCAGCGCACCCGTGGCGAGGTGCATCGGCTCGGCCTGCGGCACCGGGCGGTGCATATCCTGGTTTTCAACCGCCGTGGCGAGTTGTTCCTGCAGAAACGTTCGCTCCAGAAGGACACGTTTCCCGGCGCTTGGGATTCTTCGACCTCCGGCCATCTGGACCAGGGCGAAGATTACGATGCGGGCGCCGTGCGAGAGTTGTGGGAGGAGATCGGGCTCAAGGTGGCGGAACCGCCGGCGCGGTGGTTCAGGATCGACGCCTGCCTGGAAACCGGCCAGGAGTTTGTCTGGGTCTACCGCTGTGAATCCGAAGGGCCGTTCAACCTGCATCCGCACGAAATCGAGGCCGGGGATTGGTTTGCGCCCGAAGCCATCACTAACTGGATGGCTGAGCGCCCGGGAGACTTCGCCAAGGCGTTGCTGCTGATCTGGGAGCGGGTGATGGAGGAGGCGCGGCGCAAATGAAAACTCTTCCCTGCCACCCACCGCGCGGCGGCCACTCAACGGCTGAAGATCGAGCCCGGCGGCCGCTCCACGAGGTGCAACAGGTTGTCCTCGGCATCCCGGAAGAAAAGCACCTGCCCGCCGCCGCCCGCCGGCTTCACCGGTTCGTGGAAATTCACCCCACGCTGCTCCAGCAGAGTTCGCGAGGCGGCGATCGACTCGACTTGCAACGCCACGTGCCGCCAGCCGGCGAGGGAGTTGACCGCGGTTTCCTTGAGCGACGAGTCGCCTTGGTAAATCTCGATGAGCACGCCGCCGGGCAGGGACAGGAAGAAGGCGGGCGGCGTCTGGCCGTTCTCGAAGGTCACGGTTGCGCCCAGCACGCGCACAT
>JAQGOT010000296.1 GCA_028293465.1 Pedosphaera sp.
TAGTTGACGTGCCGACCCAGACCTATGTCTATGCCGGCCGGCCGGTCAGCATCGGGGTCACCGCCGGCGGCACGCCGCCCTTTACATATCAATGGCAATTGAACTCCGTGAACATTTCGGACGATGGCCGGATCACCGGTTCGCACAGCAGTGTCCTGAGCATTGCCAGCGCGCAAACGGGCGATGCGGGCAACTATCAGGTGTTCGTGAGCAATTCCGCCGGCGGCCCAATCAGCAGCAGTCTGGGTTCGCTCCTTGTGGATACGAAACCCGGCTTCGGTAACAACGGACTGGGCTGGCTGGCGAACGGCGGCGCAAGTTTCACCGGCGACGTGTTGAGCTTGACGGACGGTGCCGCCGGGGAGGCCCGCAGTAGTTTCTATACGTTCCCGTTGAACATTGACGCCTTCATCGCCTCCTTCACCTATCAGGATGTCGGCGGCGGCGGAGCGGACGGGGCGGCGTTCGTGCTCCAGAATTCCACCAACGGCGCGGCGGCACTCGGTTCGGGCGGCGGCGCCCTGGGTTACGGCGGCGCCGCGGCCATTACTCCGAGCGTGGCGTTGGAGCTGAACATCTACGGGCCCAACACCGTCGGGATCGCCTTCCGCACCAACGGGGTGACCGGCGCTCCATATACCGACACCTCCCCCGTGATCCTCTCCAGCGGCGACCCCATCAGCGTGACGCTGGCTTATGCCCAAGGGCAGGCGCTGCTGACGATGACGAACACCACGACTCTGGCAACCTATAGCGCCCAACTGACCACCGGTGATCTGCCCACCCTCCTGGGGGCACACACGGCGTATGTTGGGATCACGGCGGCGGATGGCCAGATCGCCTCCTCCCAGTTGGTCAGCAACTTCTCGTTCATCAGCTTCCCGGCGTTGTCAGCCCAGACCACCGGCGGTTCGCTGGTGCTCACCTGGCCGGCTTCGGTCGGTGGCTTCGTCCTCCAACAAAGCGCGAGCCTGAGCGCGCCGAGTTGGTCGCCTGTGGTGGCGCCGGTCAGCGTGGTGGCCGGGCAAAACCGGGTGGTATTGTCACCGGCGGGGGCAAACGAATTCTACCGGCTGGTGCTGCCATAAGAGAATAATCGTGCAGAGCGCCGGCACCGCGATGGTGCCGCGCTCGTGACGGTGCTAACAGAGCCTGTCATGAACCTTGGCCCCTTGCAAAACAGGGTGCCGTTGAAAGCGACGGCTCAAGGTCATGACAGGCTTTTTGTTTGGCGGCGTTCTCTCGTGGAAGCGGGAAGGCCCGCGGTACGGGGGAGAAAAACTGTGGGAAACGTCGTCAAACGGTTTGGCCCGGGTCCTGGGCGGATGATGACCCGGTTCTGTTGAATCCCCGCACGGCTTCAGCCGGTTTCAAATTTCCTCCTCCCAGTGATCATTCCCCGAGGTGCCCGGCGGCTGGACCTGTCCGTAACTCTACCCTCACCCATTTCGGTGATGGAGGGGTTACCGGCTTAGGGGATGCGTAAAACGGGGGTTTGACCTATTCTGATAGATCGCGGTCCTCTGGCAGTTCGTGGCTGGTAAAATTTGATGAACATGACCAAGAAAATCGTTGGTGTAATGATCGCCGCCGTGGTGCTCGCATTGTGGATGGATGGATCGCAGGCGCAGGCGGCATTGCAGCCGACAAATCTGCGCTGCGCACGGCGGGTGAATCCGCTGGGGGTGGGGGACGCCACGCCAAACCTTTCGTGGCAACTTCAGACCGGCGGGCAGGGGACCGCTTTCCGGGGTGAGACGCAAAGCGCCTATGAAATCCGCGTGGGCTCGACGCCAGGCGCGTCCGATCTGTGGGCGAGCGGGAAGGTCCTCAGCAGCGAGACCGTGGACATTTTATATGCCGGGCAGCCGTTGACGAGCGGGAAACCTTATTTTTGGCAGGTACGGGTGTATGACGGCCAGGACAATGTCTCCGCCTGGAGCGCGCCTGCGCAATGGTCGATGGGGTTGCTGTCCCTCGCCGACTGGACGGCGCAATGGATCGGTTATGATGCGGCGTATTCACCGACGCCGCAGCAGGCGGCGGACAACGCGCTTTTCAACACGGCCGGACTGGGCTGGCTTCGTTTTCCGGCGGGGCAGGCGCAGGCGGGGGTTTATCAATCCTCGTTGCGCAAGCAGATCGTGCTGCTGGCGGGCCAGACCATCACCAACGCGATCGTCGCGTTGTACGCGGATAATGTCGGCACCGTGATCGTGAACGGGCAGGCAGCGACGAACGCGGCAATGCGCTGGGAGGCGACGGCCCGGATCAATGTGACGTCCCTGTTGCACACGGGAACCAATGTGCTGGCGTTCTCAGCCACGAACAGCGACGCACAGCCGGCCAGCTTGATCGGTCGGCTGGTGGTGCAGTTCGCTTCCGGCAGTTCCACCAACATCGCGGTGGATACGTCGTGGAAGGCGGCGCAACAACCGCCCGCGAACTGGACCCAGGTCAATTTCAACGACTCTGCCTGGCCCGCGGCGGAAAGCACCGGAACACCCTGGGGAACACCGGCACTCAACGACCTGGCGCGGGTTCCGGCGCCTTACCTGCGCAAGAATTTCACCGTCGCCCAGTCGGTCACGCGGGCAACGGTGTATGTGACGGCGCTGGGTGCCTACGAACTGCGCTTGAACGGCCAGAAGGTGGGGAACGATGTGTTGACGCCGGGCTGGAGCCAATTTACCAAGCGGGTGTACTACCAGACCTATGACGTCACCGGCATGGTGCAGGGCGGCTCGAACACCATCGGCGCAATCCTGGGCGATGGCTGGTATGCGAGTGATCTGGCCTTCAAGGGCCAGCGACTCAACTACGGCGGGACACCGCGATTCCTGGCGCAACTGGTCCTGGAACTCGGCAATGGTCAGACGCAAACGATCGTCAGCGATGCTTCGTGGAAGGCGAGCTACGGGCCGATCCGGTTCAGCGATCTGTTGTTGGGGGCGAGTTACGACGCGCGCCTGGAGCTGCCCAATTGGGACCGGACGAATTTCAATGACAGCGGGTGGTCGCCCGTAATTGTTGGGTTGAGCGCCGCCGCCGTCGGTTATTCCAACGTGACCGCGCTCGTCACGACCATGGTCACGAACAATCAACTCCACTTCGTGGCCAGCAACGCCGCCATGGGTGGTGACCCAGCGTATAATATCGTGAAGACCTTGCAAATCAGCTTCCAACTCGGCGGCACGAACCAGACCCTGACGTTTGCCGAAAACGCGATGGTAAACATCGGCGGGTCGGGACAGCCGTTGACCATCATCCAGGCGTTCTACGGCGATGCGAACTCCTTTCCCGGTGTGGGTGGACTGCTGGTACAGGCGGCCGTGACGGAACCGGCGCGGTGTTTTGAAACCCTCGCTGCCACGAAACTCACCGTGCCGAAACCCGGCTGCTACACTTTCGATCTCGGTCAAAACATGGTCGGGTGGGTGCGGTTGCGAGTCAGCGGCAACGTCGGCGACCGCATCACGGTCCGGCACGGCGAGATGCTCAATCCGGATGGCACGATTTACACCGCCAATCTGCGCGGCGCAAACGCGACTGATTTTTACACGCTGGGCACCAACGGCGTCTCGGTGCTTGAGCCGCGCTTCACCTTTCACGGTTTCCGGTACATCGAGGTGCGGGGGCTTTCCGTGCCGCCCACGTTGGGCTCGGTGACTGGCATCGTGGTGAATTCGGACATGCCGATGACCGGAGCCTTCACCTGTTCCAGTCCGTTGGTGAACCAGCTTTATCACAACATCATCTGGGGGCAGAAGGGCAACTATCTCGAAACGCCGACGGACTGTCCGCAGCGCGATGAACGCATGGGCTGGACGGGCGATACGGAATTTTTCGTGCCCACTGCCGCCTACAACTTCGACGTCCAGTCCTTTTTCCGCCGGCATCTCGTCACCTTGTGCGAGGACTCTCAGCATCCCGACGGCTCGTATGCCGTCGTGGCGCCCGACATGGGCGTGGGGAGCGGCGGAACCGCCTGGGGCGATGCCGGCTGGATCTGCCCCTATATCATGTATCGCGCTTATGGGGATACGAATGTCATCGCCGATCATTACGCCTCCTTCCAACGCTGCGGGCAATTCTTCGCGGCCCACGCATCGAACTACGTGGTGACGAGTCTGCCCGGCGATTTTGGCGACTGGTTGGGGCTCGGCGGCAGCGCCACCTCCACCGTGATGGACACCGCCTTTTACGCCTACTATGCGCAGGCGATGTCCGAGATGGCGTTGGCCCTCGGCCGGACTAATGATGCCGCCACTTACGCCACATTGCGCGCGAACATTGCCGCGGCGTTTGCGAACTTTTTCAACGCCGACGGCTCGTTCAAGGACGGGAGCAACCAGACGGGTTACGCGCTGGCCTTCACTCTGAACCTGGTGCCGGGCGCGTTGCGGGCCCAGGCGGCGCAAAAATTCGCCGACACCATCGCGCAGTTCAGCAACCATCTCGCCACCGGTTTCATCGGCACGCCGCGCCTGTTGCCGGGCCTGCATGCGGCCGGCCGTGACGACGTTGCGTACCAATTGCTCCTCCAGCAAAGCTATCCCTCCTGGCTCTATCAGGTGAACCTCGGGGCGACCACGATGTGGGAGCGCTGGGATGGCTGGACCCCCGGCGGTGGCTTCCAGAGCGTGGGCATGAATTCGTTCAACCACTACGCGTTCGGGGCGGTGGGCGAATATCTGTACAGCGCCGTGGGCGGCATCAATGCTGCGAGTCCGGGTTACCGGACCATCCGCATCCAGCCGGTCCCGGGCTCCGGCCTCACGTCGGCGAACACAAGTTACAACTCCACCCGCGGAATGATCTCGACTGCGTGGACCCAGACTGGCAACGCCTTCAACCTCGACGTGGTGATCCCCCCCAACACCACGGCACAAATCTTTGTGCCCACGACCAATGCCAACACCATCACCGAAAGCGGCGTGCTGGCGACCAGTTCGCCGGGCGTAACCTACCTTGGCCTTTCCAATGGTTCTGCCGTCTATGCGGTCGGCTCCGGCCATTATGTCTGGTCCTCCGCCGTCAAGGCCGTGCCGCAGGTTCCCGTGGTGACCGAGACCGACACGGTTTATGCCGGCGGGAGTTTCCCGCCGTTGCCACCCGGCGATCTGCTCACGAACGCGACCACGACGGTGGTGGGGAATACCATCACGGTGGGGCCTGAAAACCATATCACCACCGCCGCCCTCCATGATGGCCTCATTGGCGCACCCGGCACCACCAACCGCAGCTACGAGATCAGCGGCGGCGCGGTCACGTTCTATCTGGGCGCCGGCGCGAACGGCCTCGGTTACACGATCACCAACCTGAACACCTACACCGCCTGGCAGGACGACGGCCGGGAGAACGCCAATTACAGCGTCAGTTATTCCATCGACGGGACGAACTTTTTCCCCATCGCCTCCGTGGCCTACAATCCGTCTCCATATCCGATCAAGGATGGCACCGGTGGCACCCTCACCTCGGTGGCGGTCGCGAATCTTACCGGCGTGCAGTATCTGAAGTGGACTTTCTCCAACAACCAGCAGAACGGCGGCGTCGGTTATACTGAAGTGGCCGCGTTTGGCAGGTCCACGGTTTCCACGATGCCGACCACGGTGAACGTCACTCAATCGACGGGCACCAGTTTTGTCTTGAACGTCAGCGGCCTTTCCGCCGGCCAGAGTTACCTCCTCCAGAGCACGACCAACCTGACCTCTACCACTTGGGTCACCGAGACCAATTTCGTCGCTTCACAAACGGTGGCAAGTTTCACAAATTCCTTCACCAACCCCCCGCAAAAGTTCTACCGCCTCGTGGCCTATTAGAAATCGTCAGCCTCCCACTTTCGTCGCATGGAGTTGGAGAGGGGCGCGTTTCTTTCCGCAGCCTCAGGTGTGGGTCAGGCATCTTGCCTGACGGTTAACGGGGCATCCTGCCCCGTCATCACTTCCCTTTCTTGCGCGCATTCGAATCGTCAAACCCCGCGCACCCCCCGCCCGAACCTCAGGGTTTTACGTTGGACTAAAGCAGGATTTTTATGGCATAAGTAATGGAGCGTCGGCATCCTCCTGCTCGAAGCCAACCCAATGAAAAAGATAGTATCGTCCTCGCCCGGCGCTTGCCCGCAGAGCAGCGCACCGGCAGCCCGCCCGCCGATGCCTTCAAGCCACATCAAGCTGTTGCCGTGGATCCTCATCTTGGTCCTGGGTTGTCCAGGATTGGTTCAAGCCGTCGGCCTCACCTGGCCGGCCAATCAGTTGCTGCCCACGTTCTCGACGCCAGTTCCAGTCTTGGATTGCATCGACGTCAGTTCTTCCACCAGCGCGGAAATTGATCTGTTTGCTTCACTGGAAGGAATTGTGAACCGCACGCAACCCCGGAT
>JAQGOT010000305.1 GCA_028293465.1 Pedosphaera sp.
CCGGGATATCGGCATCAAGCTGAACCTGGGCCGGCGAATCTATCTCAACGCCCTCTCTTTCGACACGTCCGCCACCAACGATTTCGCCAACTCCGCCGGACCGCACGGCTATTTTAACACGATCTGGGACTCCCTGTTCGCCGCCGGCAAGATCACCGCCGCGCAGGATACCGCCAACCAAACCCAGACCAACGGCAACACCTTCGACTCCACGTCAAAGGGCTACGAGGTCGAACTGATCGGTGACATCACGAAGCAGTGGCGGGTCTTCGCGAACTACAGCGACAGCGTGCTGAAACAGACCAACATCGGCACCCTCACCCGGGCATACCTGGACGCCCACCGCGCCGAATGGCTGCAGGGTGACAACGGGCGGGTGCTGATCAACGGCACCGGCCAGCTGGCCCCGGTGGTCGACGACGGCGATGCCCTGGTTGAAACCGTTGGCGAGGCCATCATCGACGCCGACCGGCAGGTCTTCGATTTGTTCATCCTGCCCGACGGCCAGAAGCCGCGCGGCCAGATCCAGCGCAAAATGAATCTCCGCACGACCTACGCTTTCGACAGCGGATTTTTGCGCGGCGTGTCGTTCGGTGGCGGCGTGCGCTACCAGAGCGCCCCGATCACCAACTACATCATCACCGGCACCTCCACCACCGGCGTGACCTCGCGTTTGCAGATGGTCGGCAAGCCCAACAGCTTGGTTGATCTCAATGTCGCCAAGGGCGGCCGCGCCGCCTGGATGGGGCGCAATGTCCGCTGGAGCCTGCAACTCAACGTGAACAATCTGCTGAACAACCAAACGGTTTTGCCGACCCGCCTGAGCTCGACCGGCCAGACCATCAGCTATCGCCTGCAGGATCCCACGGAGTTCATTGTTACCGGCAAATTCACGTTCTGAAATCCAGTTACGCGACCGACGGCTCGACTCGCCCCTGTCCTCGGACAGGGGCGCTTGGTCAACCGCCCTCGCGACCACAGCCAGCAATGAAGAAAGCACTGGGACTTCTGTTGGGGCTGGGCCTCGGAGGATACGCCTGCGCCACGGTGACTCCGCATGGCCTCTTCACCGACAACGCAGTCATCCAACAGGCGCAGCGCGTCCCGATCTGGGGCACAGCGAGCGAGGGAGAGAAAGTGACGGTGGAACTGGCCGGGCAAAAAGCGACCACGACCGCAAAACAAGGACGCTGGCTGGTTCATTTGGATGACTTGAAGGCCGGTGGACCGTTCACTCTGACAATCACCGGCGACAACACCATCAAGGTAAACAACGTGCTGGTGGGTGATGTGTGGCTTTGCTCCGGCCAATCCAACATGGAATTCGGTCTGGCCGGCGCACACAATGCGCGCGAGGAATTGCCGCGAGCCAGCCAGCCGGACATTCGCATTTTCCTCGTCGCCCGAGCCGCGGCGTTCGAGCCGCAGGATGCACCGGGGGACACTGCCGGCCTCAATCCATCGGACGGTTTGTCCAATGAATCGCACGGCCACTGGCTCGTGTGCACGCCGGAAAACGTGCTGAAAGCGACCGGGTGGACGGCTTTTCCCGGATTCTCCGCCGTGGCCTATTTTTTTGGCCGCGAAATCCAACGCACCACCCACCAACCCGTCGGATTGATCGGCAGCTACTACGGCGGCACCCTGATCCAAGCTTGGACGAGCCTTGATGCCTTGAAAAGGGACCCGGCGTTTGACGGCTATATCAGGACCTACGAAGCCGCGCGCGCCAAGGCGTCGAAAATTCGGGAGAAGTTTCCCGAGGCCAGGAAGCGCTATGACCTGGAACTGGCCCAGTGGCGGCAGGAGGCGGGCGACCCATTCGCCCAAGCCACGCGCGAGTGGGAAAAAACCGCCGGAGTCGCAAGCCCGCCCCTCTCGCCCCGGCCTAAACCCAGCCGTCCGGCTCCCATCATGCCTCCCACGGGTGATCCCGGGAAAAATACGGCCAGCGTGCTTTTCAACGCGATGATACGGCCGCTCATACCTTACGGCATCAAAGGTGTCATCTGGTATCAGGGGGAGAGCAATGCCGCCACGCCGCACGACTACGAGAAACTATTCCAATGCTTGATCACCGATTGGCGCAGCCGATGGGCGGCAGGCGACTTCCCGTTCCTATTCGTTCAACTCGCCGCTTTCGTTCCGCCGCCGAAATCGCCGGCGACCGGAAACTGGGCGCTTATCCGCGAGGCGCAAAGCAAGGCCCTGCTTCTCCCCCGCACCGCCATGGCCGTTACGATCGACCTCGGTGCCGGGAAAAACATCCACCCGCAGGACAAGGCCGACGTTGGACACAGGCTTGCGCTCGCGGCGCGGCGCATGGCTTATGGCGAGGACCTGGTCTTTTCCGGACCCGCCTGCGCCGCGATGACACTCGAGGACGGAAAAATCCGCTTAACGTTTAAACACGCAGGCCACGGCCTCCAGGCCGGCGCGCCGCCGTGGACTGCGGACGGAACCAAGCCAGCGGCCCCGACGGAGTTGTCCGGCTTCGCCATTGCGGGAGACGATCAAAAATGGATCCAGGCAAGGGCCATCATCGACGGCGATACGGTCGTTGTATCCAGTGATGAGGTGGCGCACCCCGTTGCCGTGCGTTACGGCTGGGCGGACAATCCTTCCTGCAATCTTTATAACCAGGAGGGTTTGCCCGCGTCGCCGTTTCGCACCGATGCCTGGCCGCTCCCGGAAAATCCAGACGTTGTCGCCACCCATTGAATATTTCCTCCAGCAGCCGTCATTTTTCGTCCATTTCCATTGAAGCACCCGCCCCTATATAATCTGCCGACGCCGGCCCTCCGCTAAAGCCGCGCCGGCCGCCGCGTTCACTATTTTATTTGTTCAAAC